>URDE01000015.1:0-28015 GCA_900546525.1 uncultured Collinsella sp. | reverse complement strand
GAGTTCCGCACGAGCCGGAGAGCACTTAATGTGCTCTCCGTGCGAGCAGGACTGTAGAGCAGGAAACTTTACCCGCGGCCCCCGCCGGGAACAGCAAAAGGGCGACCCCTGTCCGGAGTCGCCCTTGTTGAGCTGCTTATGTTTAGCTGTTACTCGGCGTCGTGATGACGGCGGGGCTTGCGGCCTCCGTTGTCGCCGGGACGGCGCGGACGGTCGCTGCGCTCGCGACGCGGACGCTCACGGCGCTGGAAGTGCTCGCCGTCGCCCTCGGAGGCACCCTCGGCGCGAGCCGGGGCCTCGGGCTTATCCAGACGATCGAGCGAGATCTTGCCGCGATCGTCGACCTCGATGACGACGACCTTGACCTCGTCGCCCACGTTGAGAACGTCCTCGACCTTCTCCACGCGGCCCTTGGCGACGCGGGAGATGTGGAGCAGGCCGTCCTTGCCGGGCAGCAGGTTCACAAAGGCGCCGAAGGGCTGGATGGAAACCACGCGACCGGTGTACTCCTCGCCCGGCTCGGGAACCTTGATGATGAGCTTGATGCGCTCGACAGCCTGGTCGACGGACTCGCCGGTGCCGCCGACAAAGACGGTACCGTCCTCCTGGATGTCGACCGAAGCGCCGGTCTCGTCCTGAATGCCGCGGATGACCTTACCGCCGGAACCGATGACGTCGCGGATCTTATCGGTCGGAACCTGGATGGAAACGATGCGCGGAGCGGTGCTACGCGTGGTGTGGCGCGGCTCGGGGATCACATCGAGCATCTTCTGCAGGATGAAGGCGCGACCCTCCTTGGCCTGCTGCAGGGCGCGGGCCAGGATGTCGAAGGTGAGGCCGGTGGCCTTGTTGTCCATCTGCAGAGCGGTGATGCCCTCGGTGGTGCCGGTGACCTTAAAGTCCATGTCGCCCAGGAAGTCCTCGAGACCCTGGATGTCGGACAGGACCACGGTCTTTCCCTCCTCCTGGATCAGGCCCATGGCGATACCGGAAACCGGGCGCTTAATGGGCACGCCGCCGTCCATAAGGGCGAGCGTGGAGCCGCAGGTCGAAGCCATCGAAGAGGAGCCGTTGGACTCCATGACCTCGGAGACGACGCGGATGGCGTAGGGGAACTCGTTCTCGTCGGGGAGCACCGGAAGCAGAGCGCGCTCGGCAAGGTTGCCGTGACCGATCTCGCGACGCTTGGGGCTGCCCATGCGGCCGGTCTCGCCGGTGCAGAACGGCGGGAAGTTGTAGTGGTGCATGTAGCGCTTGCCCTCAGTGGGCTCGATGGTATCCAGACGCTGGCCCTCGTTGAGCATGCCGAGCGAAAGAACCGAGAGCACCTGGGTCTGGCCACGCTGGAACAGGCCGGAGCCGTGAACGAGCGGCAGATAGTTGTCCTTCACCATGATGGGGCGAATCTCATCGGCGGCACGGCCGTCGACGCGCTCACCAGTCTCGACGACCATGGTGCGCATGGCCTTCTTCTCGAGCTTCTTGAGCGCCACGGGGATTTCGCGCTCCCAAGCGGCCTGCTCCTCCTCGGTAAACTCGGCGCGGATGGACTCCTTCAGAGCCTCGACCTTACCGATACGGGAGAGCTTGTCGGCGTCGCGAAGGGCAGCTGCCATCTCGTCGTAGTGGGCGAAGATGCGCTCCTGGACCTCCTCGACGGGCTGGTCAAGCGGATACTCCTTCTTGACGATGGGGCCGTTGACCTGCTCCCACTCGGCGACAAACTCGTCCTGGGCCTGGCAGAAGGCAGCAAGGGCCTCCTGGCCAAACTTCATGGCGGCGAGCATGTCGTCCTCGGAGATCTCCTCGGCACCGGCCTCAACCATCGAGATGAAGTCGGCGGATCCGCCCAGCTCCAGGTCCAGATCCGAGTTCTCGCGCTCCTCGTAGGTGGGGTTGACGATAAACTCGCCGGTCTCCACGTTACGGCCGATGCGCACGCAGGCAAGCGGGCCCTCGAAGGGAACGCCGCCGAGCGTCATGGCCAGGGAAGCACCCATGACGTTGATGACGTCGAAGGGGTTGACCTGGTCGGCGACGAGCGAGGTAGCGACGATGTGTACCTCGTTGCGGAAGCCGTCCGGGAAGCTCGGGCGAATCGGGCGGTCGATCATGCGCGCGGTGAGCGTGGCCTTCTCGCTGGGACGGCCCTCACGCTTGAGGTAACCACCCGGGATGCGGCCGGCGGCGTACATCTTCTCGTTGAAGTCGACGGTCAGCGGGAAGAAGTCGTAGTTCTTGCGCTCCTTAGAGACGACCACGGTGTCGAGCATCGTGGTGTCGCCCTGCTTGACCAGGCACGCGCCGGTGGCCTGCTTGGCAAGCTCGCCCGACTCAAAGGTGTAGGTCTTGCCGTACAGCTCAAAGGTCTTGGATACGAGTGTCATTGTTCTCCTTTACCCCACAGGCCCCTTGCCTGCGGGCTTCTCATGTGACACGGGCCCCCTGCCCCCGCCACGCTTCAGAGCGTGATTGTTCACGCCCTTACACAAAAAGAGCGCCCCGCTGCGCAGGACGCTCTTAGCATGTACAAATCCTTACTGGATGTTGTCGCGGATGCCCAGAGCCTTGATGAGCTCACGGTACTCGACGATGTCGTTCTTCTTGATGTAGGAGAGAAGACGACGACGACGGCCGACGAGCATGAGCAGGCCACGACGAGTGTGGAAGTCCTTCTGGTGGGACTTCATGTGCTCGGTCAGCTCCTTGATGCGCTCGGACAGGATGGCGACCTGAACCTTGGGGTTGCCGGTGTCGACCGGGGTGTTACCGAACTGGGCAGTCAGCTCCGCCTTGCGCTCTTTGGAAACAGTCATTGTTTCACCTTTCGTTTCTTGTCGCCCTCGGGCGACGCTATTCGCCTCGGACTGGGAAGCCGCCGGTGGAGCGAGCATCCAAGATCGAGGTACCAACAGGTCGGTATGTTACCACAAGCAGCCCGCGCCTGCGCGTCATCACCGACCCAACATGAATTCCATCGCACGGAGGCGCTGATCGGTGTGCGTCGCAGCCCAAACATGCGAAAGCCCCAATAAAAAGGCAGCGGTATGGGGATCGATCCTCTCGGCCATGAGTGCATCGAAGGTCATGGACATGAGGGCGCGCAGCCACGCGACCTCACCGGTCGACACCAGCTCGGCACCCGGAACGCTCGACGCGCACGACCCGCACATGAGCCCGCCCGCCCGGGGCGAAAAATACGACAGCATGGGGTCTCCGCACAGCACGCAGGCCGAAAAATCGGGTCGATAGCCAACGTGCGACAGCAGCTTAAAGACATATGCCGCCACAAGTAGATCCATATGCGCCGTGTCGAGCCCGCTGCCCACCAGGGCAAGCGCTCGCTGCGTTATGGCAAAGGTAAACGGGTCCTCGGCGTCCTCGAACGAGCACACGCGCGCGACCTCGGCGATCGCGCTCGCGGCGCAGGTCGTCTCGTAATCGGGCGCAGCGCCGAGCGGCGCCTCCATAAGCTCGGCCTGGGAAACCACGTCAAGCGACCGTCCATGCGCGAGCAGCATATCGACGGTAGAGAATAGCTCGCAGCGCGCCGCCAGGCGCCCACCGGGTTTGCGGGCGCCCTTTGCCACGGCGCGAACCTGCCGACCCCGCTCGTCAAGCATCGTCAAGATCAGGTCCGTCTCTTTGAGCTTCGTCTTATCGAGGACGAGCACCTTCGTGCGATATGTCCGGGAGCCTGCCATGCGCGCCGCGCGTCCTTAGTCCTCGGCATTGTAGCCAAAGCGGCGAATCTGGGCCTCATCGTCACGCCAGCCGGCCTTGACCTTCACGTCCAGCTCCAAAAAGACCTGCGTGCCAAAGATGCGCTCAAGATCGCGACGGGCGTCGATACCGATATGTTTGATCATTTCGCCGCCCTTGCCAATGATGATGCCCTTTTGGCCCTCGCGCTCGACGTAAATGGTGGCGTGCACGCGCAGCACCTTCTTGGTCTGCTCGAGCGCATCGCAGATAACGCCAACGGAGTGCGGAATCTCATCACGGGTGCGACGCAAGACCTTCTCGCGCACAAACTCGGCAACGAGCGTCTCGTCGGAAGCGTCGGTACCCATGTCCTCGGGGAACCAACGCGGGCCCTCGGGCAAAAAGTGCGCAACGGTCTCGATAAAGGCATCGACGTTGAAGTTCTTAACCGACGACGTCACGATCTCATCGTCATATTCCATGAGCTCGTGGGCTGCCTTAAGCTGCTCCATGACCTGTGCGGGGTCGGCCTCATCGGCCTTGGTGAGCACCAGGACCTTCTTGGAACGGGCGTTTTTGACGCGTTCGGCAACCCAGGCGTCTCCCCTGCCGATCGGCTTGGTGGCATCAATCAAAAACGCGACGACATCGACATCGTTCAGCTCGAACAGCGCGCTCTTGTTGAGCTCGGACCCCAGGCCGTCCTTGGGCTTGTGGATACCCGGGGTATCGACAAAGACCAGCTGGTAGCCGGGACGGTTGACGACGGCACGCATGCGGCGGCGGGTCGTCTGGGCCACCGGCGAGGTGATGGCGACCTTTTTGCCATAGCAGGCGTTGAGCAGCGTGGACTTGCCGGCGTTGGGGCGGCCGACCAGCGCCACGAAGCCGCTGCGGAAACCGGGCTCAACGTCGCCAAAGCCCGCGAAGCTGTCGCCCTCGTCGCACAGGGCGTCGAGTTCCTCGTCGCTCATGCCCTCAAACGGATCGAACTCCTCGACATCCTCATAGGCATCGTTCGCTTCGGCATCCACCGCATCCAGGGACTCGTCGTCCAGAGTTTCATCGATAGGCTGCATATTGTCGGACATGGAAATCCCTTTCTAAATAAAGTCGAGCGCGTGGGCAAATACCAGCAATCCCACAATCGCGGCGGTGATGGAAAGTACGTAGACGGAGGCGGCGGCGATATCCTTCGCGCGCTTTGCCAGAGGATGGAGCTCCTGGGTCGCCAGGTCGACGATCGCCTCCATGGCGGTGTTGCACAGCTCGCCGTGAATCACCAGGCCACAGCAGATGATAACCGTGGCCCATTCGGCAATATCGAGCCCCACGATGCAGCCGGCAATGACGGTGCACACGCCCGCAACGAGCATGACCTTGATATTGCGCTCGGTCTTGACGGCGGTGACGAAGCCCTCCATGGCGTAGGAAAACGACTTTAAGAAGGACGGATGGTCCTTGTTCGATCCGGGAATCATAGACGGCTCCTAGTCGTGGGCGTGGTTGGTGATGGGGCCGACGTGGACCAGCTTGGGGTCCTCGCCGCGCTCGAGCGCCAGATCGCGCAGGATGGCATCCTCGCGGGCCTCCATGGCCTCAGCCTCGTCGTCCTCGATATGGTCATAGCCCAGCAGGTGCAGCATGCCATGCACGAGCATCAGGCGACACTCGTCGGCAGGGCTATTGCCAAAGCCGGGGGCCTGACGGGCAATGACCTGCGGAGCCAAGATGATATCGCCGAGCTCGAGCGTCTCGTCGGCGGGAATATCCTCGTCAAAGGCCGAGTCGCATTCAAACGAGAGGACATCGGTGGTACGGTCGATACCGCGCCACTCGTGGTTGAGCTCGTGCATCTCGTCCTCATCGACATACGAAAGAGAAATCTCGACTTCACGTTCAACGCCCTCGGCGGCAAGCACGACCTCGCAGATGTGCTCTACCTCCTGCGCGTCGAGCAGCGTATCGAGCTCGGCATCGTTGCTGATCAATACACTCAACGGGACTCCTTTCGGTCGTGCACGCGCTTCTCGCGTACATCATCATAAGCATCGTATGCCTCGACGATACGCCCCACCAAGGCATGACGCACCACGTCGGCACGCTCGAGGTGAGAAAATGCGACATCGTCGACACGACCCAAAATCTGCTCGACGTCGGCAAGACCGCCGCGACCCACCAGGTCGCGCTGACTCAGGTCGCCGGTAATCACAAACTTGGAGTTAAAGCCCAGGCGCGTCAGGAACATCTTCATCTGCTCGGGCGTGGTATTTTGGGCCTCGTCGAGCACCACGAAGGCATCGCTCAGCGTGCGGCCGCGCATGTAGGCAAGCGGGGCGATCTCGATCACGCCGCGCTCCATAAGCTCATCGGTGCGCTCGCGATCCATCATGTCAAAAAGGGCGTCGTAGAGCGGACGCATGTAGGGATCGATCTTTTCCTCAAGGGTACCGGGCAAAAAGCCCAGGTTCTCCCCCGCCTCGACAACCGGACGCGTCAAGATCAGACGGCCCACCTCGTGACGCTTGAGCGCGGCAACGGCGAGCGCCATGGCCAGATAGGTCTTACCGGTGCCGGCGGGACCCAGGCCAAACGTGATGGTATGCGAGCGGATGGCATCCACATAGCGCTTTTGGCCGAGCGTCTTGGGGCGAATGGCACGACCGCGATACGAAAGCAGCACATCATCGCGAAGCGACGTAGCCTCGTGCTCACCGTCGCGCAAGACGGCCAGGCAGCGAGAGACATCGTCGGAAGACAGCGTGCGTCCGGCGGCCGCCTCGCGAAAAGCATGCTCGAAAAAGCGTGCCACGAGCTCGACCTCGTCCGGGTCACCGCTCACGGCGATACTGTCACCACGGGCGACCACATGGGCGCGAACCAAACTCTCGAGCGCACGAAGGACGCCGTCGCCGGCACCCAAAACGCGCGAGGGGTCAATTCCCTCGGGAACGGTAAGTCTAATCTTCGAGGCTTCCATGAACCTCCCTGCGTGCATGGACCAAGCCGGAATCATCGACTCCGATGATAGCAACATCAAGCAGGCACGGGGCTGTGAGTCCACAGGTATCGTCAAGACGGGCATGATGGAACGAACCGAGCGTCAGGTTGTCGCCATACTCGAGCACGGCACGCTCGACGGTGCCCACGCGGCGGCGAGCGTCGGCAATGGCAAGCTCCTGCGCCGCGGCTCGCATACGACGGCTGCGCTCGGCCATAACCTCGGGCGGCACCTGGTCGGGCATATCGGCAGCAAGGGTACCGGGACGCTTGCTATAGCGAAACACGTGCATGCGCGAAAAGCCCACGCGACGGCACAGCGCCAGCGACTCCTCAAACTCCTCGTCCGTCTCGCCGGGAAAACCGACGATGACGTCGCACGAAAGAGACGCCTGGGGCAAGTTGGCGCGAATCATGCGCACCGTCTCCTCGAAGTCCTCGGCGCTATAGGGACGGCTCATGCGATGCAGTGTCCTTGTGCAGCCGGACTGCACGGGCAGGTGCAAAAACGGAGCGATGCGCTGCGGATAGCGCGCCATGACCTTAAGCAGGGACTCGGAGATATCCATGGGCTCGACCGAGGAAATGCGCACATGCGGAATGGACGTGCGCTCCATGATCGCCTCGAGAAGCTCATCAATCTCGACGTGTTCGTCAGTCGCGCTCTTGCCATCGTAGGCGCCAAGGTTCACACCCGTCAGCACCACCTCGGGCACGCCAGCCACCTGAGCCTCGCGAACCTGCTCGAGCACGGACTCGACCGGCACGGAGCGCTCGGGGCCGCGAGCCTTCCACACAATGCAATAGGTGCAACGATGGTTGCAGCCGTCCTGGATCTTCACGCCCAGACGCGAGCGACCGAGCGCGTCGACAACCTCGCCGTCGCTGCAGGCGGGAACGTCATCGGACTCAACGCCCAGCACCTCGCAGACGCGTTCGGCAACATCGATCTTGGACGGCTCGGCGATCACGCGGTCCGAAAGCTCCAACAGCTCCTCGGGGTGCAGATTGACCACGCATCCGGTCACGACCACATAGGGCTCGTTTGGATAGGCCAGCGCATGGCGAACCGCCTTACGGGTCTTGGCCTCGGCCTCGCCCGTAACGGCACAGGTATTAATGACGATCAGCTCTGCATCCTGAGGCTCCACCATCGCAAAGCCCAGGCGCATTAGATCGGCAGTGATACGGTCGGACTCAACCCGGTTGACACGGCAGCCGAGGTTGACGACAGAGATATGAGGTGCGAGCACGCGGGCTCCTTAATCGAGGATGTCGTCGAGGGCACTCTTAATGCGATCGGTCACCGACTTCTTACCGGATGCAACGTCATCGCCCATCTCGTCGGCAAAGGCACGAAGCAGCTCGCGCTGCTTGTTGGAGAGATTGGTGGGGACGAGCACGCGCAGCTGAACGATCAGACGGCCACGCGAGCCGCCGCCGCCGATACGGGGCATGCCGTAGTTGCCAACGCTCACGGTGTCGCCGTACTGTGTGCCGGCGGGGACGCACAGCTTGACGACCTCATCGGGCATAATGCCCTCGACCTCGATCTCGCAGCCGAGCGCTGCCTGCGCAATCGAGATATCGCTCACGAGGTACAGGTCATCACCGTTGCGCTTAAAACGCTCGTGGTCGGCGACGCGCACGTTGACGATCAGGTCGCCCGACGGCTCGCCGCGAAGGCCGGCCTCGCCAAAGCCACTCACGCGCAGCTGGCGACCGGTCGATACACCGGCGGGAATATCGATGTCAATCTTTTCGTGAGAAGGCGTGCGGCCCTGGCCATCACAGGTCTCGCAGGGATGGTCGATGACCGTGCCTTCGCCGTGGCAGTCGGGACAGGGCGAAGAGGACTGAACCTGGCCCAGGAACGAGCGCTGGACCGTCGTGACATAGCCCGTGCCGTGGCAGCGGCTGCACTGCTTTTCCTGTGCGCCCTCGGCCCTACCGGTGCCGTTGCAATCCTCGCAGGGAGCAAGGCGGTCATAGCTGATCGTCTTTTTGCACCCGAGTGCCGCCTCCTCAAGGGTCACCGAAAGGGAGATGGCCATATCGCGGCCGCGACGACGCTCACGGCGATTTCGGGCGCCACCGCCGGCACCGCCGCCAAAGAACGACGAGAAGAGGTCGTCCATGCCCATGCCGCCAAAGATATCGTTAATGTCGACGTAGCCCGAACCACCAGGGCCGTCGGCAGTGCCGTAACGGTCGTAGTTAGCACGCTTCTGCTCGTCGGAAAGAACGGAATATGCCTCGTTGAGCTCTTTGAACTTGGCCTCGGCCTCGGGGTCGTCCGAAACGTCCGGGTGTACGGTACGGGCCTTCTTTAGAAACGCGCGCTTAATCGTCCGCGCGTCGGCATCCTTGTCGACGCCAAGTACCTCGTAGTAATCCCTATTTTCCGACACGACCGAATCCTTCCGACTTTCATTATTGTCACAGTGCGTCCTATACCCAAGCTGGGCCGGCCGCAAACAGAGGGCTAGATGTTATTGCATTCCGTAAGGCGAAAGCATGGCACGCTGCGAGCAGCTCGCAAACCAAACCGACACGAGCGCAAACATAAATCCGTTGGCGAAACCATTGGCAAACTGCATCGCGCCGCGCTTCCACCACAGCAGGCTACGGTGAAGTACCCCATCCGAAAGCACCATGAACAGGCCCATGGCAAACGGAATAAAACACATCACGGCAAAGGCCGAGAACACACCCGAGATGGCCGACAGCACCAAAAATGGCGCCACGATGCCCATCAGGTAAAAACCGGTACGAGCCTTGCCTTCCAGACGCTCTGCCTCAACATGGGCGCGACCGACCAAATCGCCACCCGAGGCACCGTTGGTGCCGGCGTGACCCATACCGCCAATACGGACCTCGTCGCCATCGTGCGTACCGGCAGGAAACTCAATCGTCTGCTCGGAGGTCACACGGACACGGCCGCTGCCGCCGCAATCGGGGCAGGGGTCGGCGACGACCTTACCGGAACCGCCGCACTCGGGGCAGACCGACTGAAACGTGCCGGCACCGAACAGGAAGGACAGGTCGACATCGATGTGGCCGCGACCACCGCAGCTCGGACAGGTATGTGCATGCTCGGACGAAACAGAACCCGAGCCGCCACAGTGGCCACAGGTATCGAAGCGCGTATAGCGGACAGTCTTGCGGGCACCGCCCTTGGCCTCCTTGGCGTCGAGCTTGATATCGACGACCACGTTGGCGCCGTTCTCGGGATTATAGGCAGCCTGCCCGCGACGCGGCTGGCCCCAGGCGCCACCAAAGGGAAAGCCGCCCTCAAAGGGATTGCCATAGCCTGCGCTGCCGGCGTAGCCGCCGCCATAGGGCGAAGCCGTAGGAGCGCCGGCGAAGGGGTTGCCCGAGCGCATGGCGTCGTAGCGCGCACGCTTCTGCTCGTCCGAAAGCACGGCGTAGGCCTCGGAAACCTCTTTAAACTTTTCCTCGGCATCAGGTTCTTTGTTGACGTCCGGATGGAGCTTGCGGGCCTTTTGCTGGAAGGCCTTCTGTATATCACGCGAGGTGGCGTCCTTGGAGACACCCAAAATCTCGTAGTAATCTTTTTCGTTCATCGTCGCCATGCGCGGCAACCTCCTGCTCACAGCAGCGTATATATTGCGGTAATTCTACCCGAGCGGCCTAAGCTAGACCCCAAAACAGCTCGAACAGCACATTTCCATCGAGCCAGCCCAAGTGGGTGGGCGCTAAACGGGCGTGGGCACAACCTGCGATAACGTCTTTCGAGGCGACGCACCCCACATGCCCCTCGACATGATCGGGCACCCAAGTGGCAAGGCCCAACTCGAGCGCACGGTCACAGGCCGCCGCCAGCTCGTCTGCAGCGATCACGCTTGCCGAGCGAACCAACAGATCGGAACCAATGCCACGCGTCATGCGGCAGGCAAGCATCAAATCCTCGGCCGCAGCATCGCGCTGCGACAGATACTCAGCATCAAACGTCGTCGCGGCATCGTCGCGTTGCACCAGACGCACGCGATACGCATCGCCGCGAGCGGGCACGTCGGGAAACAGCCCAGCCAAGCGATCAAAATCCTCGGCGTCGAGCATACCGGCGGCAGAGCGGCCCAAGCCCAGATAGCCCTGTCCGGTCCAATAGGCAATGTTGTGGGCGCACTCATGGCCGTCGAGCGCGTAGCTTGCCACCTCATACGGGTGATAGCCGGCCGCACCCAGGCACTCACGCGCCGCATCCATGCATGCAGCCTGAAAATCCTCGTCGGGCTCGAGCGACTCGTCGCGACACGCCATGCGGTAGAGCGGCGTACCCTCCTCGAGTGTGAGCGGGTACACAGACACATGATGCGGCGCCGCCGCCAACACGCCATCGAGCGTGCACTGCCAGCTTACTGCGGTCTGCCCGGGAAGTCCGCACATCAGGTCGCAGGACACATCGAGCCCAGCGTCCTTAACCGTCGTGATGGCAGCGAGCGCCCGATCGGCATCGTGAATGCGACCGATGGCGGTAAGCTCGGCGTTATCGAGCGTTTGCACGCCCAGAGAGACGCGTGTGACACCGACCTCGGCAAGCGCAGTGGCAAGCTCGGCGGTCAGCGACTCAGGATTGGCCTCGCAGGTAAACTCAACGGACTTACACCACGCAGAGATACGCCGGGCAAGTTCTACCAGACGCTCCCCCGCCAGCGACGGCGTGCCGCCGCCAACATAGACGGTGCGGATCTGTGCAAGCGCGCCTGCGTCGCCAAAGGCATCGAGGCGCGCATACAGCTGCCCAAAATAAGTATCGAGCGCAGCGCTCAGGTCGCACGGAGCAATACTGCACGAGTCAAAGTCGCAGTACCGGCACTTTTGGGCGCAAAACGGCACATGCACGTACAGCGCGGTAACGGCCACCGTTAGGCCTCCGGCGGAAGAGCGGGCACCGACTCGCCGGCGGCAAGTGCGGCCTCGCAGGCCACCACATCGCGCTCGATATCATCGACCAATGCCATGAACTCCTCGTATGTGGAGCAACGCACCACCTGGGCGCGCCAGGCCGCAGCATGGGGCATGCCCTTTAGATACCAGCTCGCGTACGTACGTGCACGCGACATGAGCGGCAACAGCTCGTGCGTGAGCGTCAGGTGCTCGCGCAGGGCATCCAGGCGCTCGACGGAGCTGCGCACCGGCACCGGTATGCCATCGAGCGCAAGGGCGCGGGCATCGCCGAACACCCAGGGGTTGCCATAGATACCGCGCGCGATGAACACCGCACTGGCACCCGAGCTTTGTAGATGCTCCGCCGCGTCCTCGGCCGAGAACACATCGCCCGAACCAATCACGGGAATCTCGACGGCGTCGGCCACCTCATCGACGACCGACCAATCGGCCTGGCCCGTATAGAGCTGCGTGGCACAGCGACCATGTACCGCAACCGCAGCTGCCCCTGCACCCTCGAGCATCTGGGCAAATGTCGCGGCATTGCGATCCTCGGCATAAAAGCCTTTGCGAATCTTAACGGTCACGGGCACGTGCGCCGCGCCCACCGCCGCCTCGACGATCTGCTCGGCCAGCTCGGGCGTGCGCATGAGCGCCGAGCCCTCGCCCTTAATAACGACTTTGCGAGCGGGGCATGCCATATTGATATCGATCAGCGTCAGGCGATCGCCAACGCGCTCCTCGACGGCGGCGACGGCGCTCGCAAATTGATCGGGTTTGGAGCCAAAGAGCTGCACGCAAATCTGCTGCTCTTCGTCGGCCGGCAGCACCAGGCGCCACGTCTTATTGCTAGCATAGGCAAGGCCCGCCACGCTCACCATCTCGCTATAGGCAAGATGGGCGCCGCGGCGGCGGCACATGATGCGATAGGCGGGATCGGTCACGCCGGCCATGGGGGCCATAAGGAACGGCTGCTCGGTATAAGCACCCAGCAGCCGCGTACTGTATTCAGAAAGCGCCATGGGACCTACTCGTCCACCTTGAGGATCGCCATAAAGGCCTCCTGCGGGACCTCGACCGAACCGATGGCCTTCATGCGCTTCTTGCCCTCTTTCTGTTTCTCGAGCAACTTGCGCTTACGCGAGATATCGCCGCCATAGCACTTGGCCAAAACGTCCTTGCGGCGCGCCTTGACGGTAGAGCGGGCGATGATCTTGTTGCCGATGGCGCCCTGAATAGGCACCTCGAACAGCTGGCGCGGGATGATTTCCTTGAGCTTGTCACACAGGCCGCGGGCCAGGCCATAGGCTTTGTCCTTGTGCACGATAAACGAAAGCGCGTCCACCTCATCGCCCGAAAGCAGGATATCGAGCTTGACGAGCTCGGAGGGACGGTACTCGTTGAACTCGTAGTCGAGCGAGGCATAGCCCTTGGTGCGACTCTTGAGCTGGTCAAAGAAGTCCAGGATGAGCTCGGCGAGTGGCATGTCAAAGCGCATCTCGACCGATTTGCTTGTGAGATGGATCATGTCGGTCGTAATGCCGCGGTGCTCGATAGCGAGCTGCATGACGGCACCCGTATACTCGGGCGGGCAGATAATCTTGGCCTTGAGGTAAGGCTCCTCGATGCGCTCGATGCGCGTAGCCTCGGGCAGATCCTGCGGGCTGCGAACATCAATCATCTCGCCGTCAGTCTTGTAGACGTGATAGTCCACCGAAGGGCTCGTGGCAATCAGGTCCAGGTTGAACTCGCGCTCCAAGCGCTCCTTGACGACCTCCATATGCAGCAGGCCCAAGAAGCCAACGCGGAAACCAAAGCCGAGCGCCACCGAGGTCTCGGGCTCCCACACCAACGACGGGTCGTTGACATGCAGCTTATCGAGAGCGTCGCGCAGGTTCTCGTAATCCTTGTTGTCGATCGGGAACAGGCCCGTATAGACCATGGGCTTGGCCTCGCGATAGCCGGGAAGCGGCTCGGGGCAGGGATTCGACGCCCACGTGAGGGTATCGCCCACGTGCACGGCCTCGGGATCCTTCAGGCCCGTGACCACGTAGCCCACCTCGCCGACCGTCAGTGCGTCGACCGGTGTCTCGGCGGGACGCTTGACGCCCACGCCGTCGACCAAGAAGTCGCCCTCGGCCTGCATCATAAGCAGGGTATCGCCCTTTTTAATGGAGCCGTCAAAGACGCGGACCGTGGCAACGACGCCGCGGTACTCATCGAAATACGAATCCAAGATGAGCGCCTTGAGCGGCGCGTTCGCATCGCCCTTGGGCGGCGAGATCAAAAAGACAATGGACTCCAGCAGATCGTGAATGCCCTCGCCGGTCTTGCCCGATACGCATACGGCATCGTCGGCAGGGATCGCCAGGTCGTCCTCGATCTCGGTCTTAACCTCGTCGGGGTGTGCCGACGGCAGGTCGATCTTGTTGATGGCGGGCACGATATCCAGGTTGGCGTTCATGGCGAGCGTCGCGTTGGAGACGGTCTGCGCCTCGACGCCCTGCGTGGCGTCGACGACGAGCACCGCGCCCTCGCAGGCGGCCAGCGAACGCGAGACCTCGTAGGTAAAGTCCACGTGGCCCGGCGTATCGATCAGGTTGAACTGATACGTCTCGCCATCGTCGGCGTCATAGGAAACGCGAACGGCATTGGACTTGATCGTGATGCCGCGCTCGCGCTCGATATCCATGGTGTCGAGCAGCTGAGACTCCATGTCGCGCTCGTCGACGGTATGGGTGAGCTCGAGGATGCGATCACTGATCGTGGACTTGCCATGGTCGATGTGCGCAACGATCGAAAAGTTGCGGATGTGGGAAATGTCAATTGAAGTATTCATGCGGACTATCTTACCCGAGCGATACAAAAAATGGAGCCTGTTCCATAAAACAGGCTCCATTTATGCGCGTAATCTGTGTGGTGTGAAATTTACAACTTAGGCGTTGATGCTGTTCACGAGCTTGGCAAGACCGGACTTGCGGTTGGAAGCCTGGTTCTTGTGGATAACATGCTTGGCAGCAGCCATGTCGAGACGCTTGGTGACGGTCTTGAGGGCAGCCTGGGCCTTCTCGGCGTCGCCCTCGGCGACGGCGGACTGGACGTGCTTGGTCAGCGTCTTGAGCTCGGACTTGACAGCCTTGTTACGCATGCGAGCTGCCTCATTGGTGCGGATACGCTTCTTCTGAGACTTGATGTTTGCCACTTCTGGAGTTCCTTTCGAGTTCCTTGCAAAAAATGTATGACACCTCTGAGACACGGTGAGGTCATGCAAGCGCCTACTATAGCACGCTCCCCCTCAAAGGGATAGAACGAATTTGTCAAATAGGCAGGTATCATCACGATTTTCTCAAGATGTTCGTAATCCAGAGCAAAAGCGCGGTCTGGGAATCGGCCGAACCCTTCAGTGCGAGCTCCACATCGACCGCGCCCTCAAGCGCAGCGACAAGCTCCGCCATCGAAAAGCGGCGTGCCCAGGTCAGATGATTTTTGACCTGCCAGGACTGAAGCTTGAGCGTCGCGGCGAGCTCACGCCCCTGCCCGCGAGAGTCGAGCGCCTTGGCGACGATCAACTCACGGATGCGACCGCATAGCAGCGTGTAGGTCCACACGTAGCTCTTGGAGGGCAGTAGATTGAAGAGCTCAAGCGAACGCCGCATATCGCGAGCCGAGACGGCATTGAGGAAGTCCCAGGGCTGGACTTCGGCCGTACGCACGATCCAACGCTCCACGTCGGCAAGTTCAATCTGGGGTGCCTCGACCATCTGGGCGAGCTTTGCCAAGTCGTTATCGAGCATGCGGGTGTTCTCGCCCGAGCGGGAAACGAGCTCCTCGGCAGCCGCCGTCGAAATGGACTTTCCGTGCTGCGTCGCCATCTGCTGCACGCGGCGCGGGAGCTCCCAGCGCTTGGTACCCGAACAGTCGATCACGGCCTTCTTGTCAATCTTGGCGATCGCCTTGTACAGGCGCGTGTTCTTGGCAAGCGAATCGGCGATTATGAGGCAAACCGTCGTGGGGCTGGGACTCGCCAGATACTCGACAAGCGGCTCGGAAATCGCTTTGGCGAGTTTTGAGCAGCCGTCAAGGATTACCAGACGAAACTCGCTGCCCATGGGAAAGGTGTTGAGCGATCCGATAATCGACTCGATATCGGGGTCTTTGGTCATATCGCGCTCGTCGAGGTTGAACTCGACCATGCCCGTCTTTTCCAGACGCGCCTTCATACGCGAGACGGCGTGGTCGCGTTTGACTCCGTCGGTACCGACAATCAGATATGCCGGCAGCAGACCGGTTTCGGACATCGCGCTCCCCTCCCGCAGGCTCTCGTGTTCGTACCGTGCCATTCTAGCCCACGGGCTTATCCCGCGCCAACGGCAGCATCACGGTCGCTGGCATCGCATAGCAAATCCGGTTACGGTCGGCGAGACGGTGATGTCTCCTTGTTCGATGGTGCATGCGAACGCGCCGCCCGCATCGCGAACGGCATCGATGCAGGCATCGGATGGATGGCCGTAGCGGTTGCCCTCGCCCGCACTCGCGATAGAGAGCTCGGGCTTAAGCGTTTCCAGCAGGTCTGTATCGACAGAAACTTTTGAGCCGTGATGCCCCAGCTTGAGCACATCGATATCGCCCACCTCCTGTACAAATTCGCGCTCCTGATCGAGCTCGGCATCACCAGTGAGGAGCATACGCAGGCTCTCGCTTTCTTGAACATAGGAGAGCAGCAAGACAAGCGAGTCCTCATTGCCCTCGCCATCCACTGTGTCAAACGGCCACATCACACGAGCCCGAAATGCGCCGATATCGACCGTGTCTCCGCGGGCCACCTGCCGATACGTTACGCCGGGGCGATTCAGAACCTCAGAAGGCGCACCTTCCAGCGCATCGGCCGCGACCGCAATGGTTCCAACCGAAAACTGATCGAGCACGTCGGGAAGACCGCCCCAATGGTCTTCGTCCCAATGTGTCACGAAGACGACGTCGATATGGTGGACGTTATTGCGAACCAACGCCGACACCACGCGCTCATCGAGCCCACAGTCGACGAGCGCCACAGCGCTACCCTGACGAACCAAAATCGCATCGGCTTGGCCAACATCGAGGACCGTTACCGAAAGCGGCGCACATCGATCCCAATAGACATACGGAACACCCGCTGCAAGAATCAAACACAGCAGCCCCACTGCCATGCTTCGTGCGCGGGGGCGTGGCCACCAGACCAAGACGACCGCCAGCGCAAACGGCACTACGTATACCAAGGGCGTATCGGGCGGCACGCTTACGGATGCGCCCGGAACGGCAGCAAAGAGCTGCTCAAAGAACAGGGCGCAGCGAGCGACAATCATGGGCCCCACGAGCGCCCCGTGACGCAACAGCGGCACAAGCGAGCAGGGCACCAGCACAACCGATATAGCGAGCAGCACGCTTATCACCGGACCGATCACGGCATTTGCAAGCGGGGCAATGAGCGAAAACGTCCCGAATGCGGGAATGGTTACGGGATGTGTCGCGAGTTGTGAGCACATCGTGACGGACAAAATACCGGCAACCCCCGATGGCATGCTCAGCTCGCACAAGGCGTAGGTAGTGTAGGGGCAAAAACAAAGGATGGCAAAAACACTGGCGCACGAAAGCTGAAAACCCATTTCGAACAATACCGTCGGCCGCAGCAGCACAAAGACCGCCATGGTCAAAAATAGTGCCGAGAGGCCATGCCGACGACGTCCGGCGCTGTTGGCGACAAGCGTCGCCGCCACCATGCAGCACGCGCGCACGGCCGAGGGAGAAGCGCCCGTAAAAACGGCATAGGCAGCGAGGGCCAGCACCAACAGCCCCCGCTGCAGCCCACGAGAGAGGCGCGTCTTTTGCAGGGCGCTCTCAATCACAAACCCCACGATGGCAAGATGACTACCCGAGACAGCGATAAGATGTGAGGTGCCCGTTACCGAAAACCAATCGCCCGCCGGCTGGGCACGCAGCTCGGCCGAGCGTCCGCAGACAACGCCGGCAATGAGCGAGCGCGCTGGATCGGTCGCGGGCGCGATAACGGCAAGGAGCTCGTTTCGAAGCCAAGACAACGGGCCTGGAGGGCCCTCGTCGATCGATACCAACCGGACGACGTTAACCTTTCGAAGCTCGCCCCGAAGCACGCGTGAGCGCCCGTACGCATCATTCTCAAAGCGCGAAATTCGACCGATAGCACGTACATGCGAACCGGCGCCGAGCTCACGATCGCACGACAGCCGTACCTGCCCCAAACGCTTTTCGCCTGCATACGCATCGCAGGTGTAGGAATACACACCGTCATTGATGGACGGATCGCCCAGCACAACAAATTCGAGACTGCTCGCAGCCCGATAATCCAGTGCTCTCGATACACGCAGCGCCCCTATCGCCCAGCCCACGGACACGACCGCTCCCGCCACAAGGCCGAGAGCCGCGGCATACAACCATCGCCTCCACCGCACAAGACGCATACAGGACCGAGCTAATACGATGCACGCCGCAGCCGCAACGGGAATGACCGTAAGCAATGTGACGGGCGCCGCCCGCTCTCCCAGCAGCACATCGGCTGTCACGCTAAGTACCAAGCCACAGCTCGCACACAAGCCGGCACAAAGGGCCATCGTCCACGGCATCAATGGACGCGGTGGCATCACATGCTCACGCTCGGTCGCACTCATACGCAGATGCAATCTTTAATTTTGGCGAGTTTCTTCTCACCGATCTCCGATACGCGCATAAGGTCATCAACCGAGGCAAAGGCCCCGTTTTGCGTCCGCTCGTCGATAATCGATTGGGCCATAGAAGGCCCAATACCCGAAAGCGTCTGCAGCTCCGCCGCACTTGCCGTATTGATGTTCACGAGCCCCGACGAATATCCCGCGCCAGGTGTCGTGGCAGCACCGCTTTCAGCCCCGCCGACCGCAGCAGCCACTTGTTGCTCCCCTACCGTCGGCACATGGATCTTTTGACCATCTGTGATCTTGGACGCACGATTAAGCCCTGTCACATCCGCCTCGGCCGTAAGCCCTCCGGCGGCATCGATCGCTTGGGATACCCGCGCTCCGTCTTTGAGCCGGTACACGCCAGGCCTCGCAACAGCGCCATCAACATCGACGTACACCTCGGCAGCAGAAGAACTCTTGACCGACGATTCATCGGCATCGTCAGGTGACGCATCCCCGGCCCCGCGCACATCCGAGGCGCCCGCCTCATCACTACGCTCAAACGACACGTTGCTGGAATGGCCACCAAAACTCGCCATCGCCAAGCCGCTCGCGGCGGCAATGACAACCAGAATCGCCACGACCACCGCCTTATGGCCGAGCAGCTTTTCTGCCCAGCGGTCCATCCGTTTAACCCGTTCGTGTTGCTCGCGCTGTGCCATAGCAAACACCTCCCAACACCATCGTGTCAGGAAACGAGCGCCGCAGCCTCCGCACGCACACACCGGTTATCGCGGTCAAACCAAAAGCTGACCAAAACCTTGCGAAAAAATGTCCATTTATTCAGGCATACGTCGACAGATGAACCGTTTGTCGCCTAATGCCCAGATAGAAAAAGACCGACGATGCAAAATTACCGCCGGTCTATGCACAACATTATTCGTGATCTTGGTAAATCTCACGTGGAGCGAGCTCGGAATGTTTGCGTTTTAAGGTCTTAGGGGCCTTATACGTGTTGCTCTCAAAGTCGATGTATTCGGTCTGTTTGAGCAAGCGCTCAATCATCTCCTCGTGATCGAACAGCTCCCATGCCTCATGCACGGCATCGAGTTTGGCGTGCGTCTCGGGGCGGCGCGGCATAAAAAGCGTGCAGCAATCGGGAGCAGCCTCGGTCGAGATATCGAAGGTACCGATTTCCTCAGCGCGTGCGATGATCTCCTGCTTGTCCGAACCGATCAACGGACGGAACACGGGGATCTTCACGGCCTCATTGACGGCCATGATGTTCTCGAGCGTCTGGGAGGCAACCTGACCGAGCGATTCACCGGTCACGATAGCCTTGGCGCCCTCGATATGCGCAATGCGCTCGGCAACCGAATACATAATGCGGCGATACATGATCACGCGTAGGTTGCTGGGACAGGTCACCGAAATCTCACGCTGGCAGTCACCAAACGGCACCACGTACAGGCGGCCGATCTGGACACCCGGCTCAAGCGCACGGATGATGTCCTGCACCAAATACTCGCTCGTATCGGGCGTCTGCGGACGACCGGAGAAATGTACCGGCACGCACACCGCGCCGCGACGCGCGAGCATCCAGGTCGCCACCGGAGAATCGATGCCCGAGGAAAGCAACGTCACGACCTTGCCGGCAGAACCCACCGGCAGACCGCCCACGCCGCGCTCGGAGCGTGCGTACACGTAAACGCTACCCTGGACCACCAGTACGTGCACCATCGCGTCGGGGTCGTGCATCTGGACCTTTTTATCGGGAAACGCCTCGCACAGTACCTCGCCCACCTGACGATTGATATCAATCGAGGTGAGCTCGTAGTCGGTGTTAGAGCGCTTGGCATGCACCTTAAACGACTCAAAGGGACCAAACTCGCGCAGCGCCTTCACGGCGGCGTCGCAGTACTCCTGAGGGTCGCGGTTCGTGTGATATGCCAGGGATACGCGGGCAACGCCGGGGACGGTGCGAATGACGCGCGCCGCCTCGTCGGCCTGATGCTCGTTAAAGGTCACGAGGATATAACCGGAAATTCGAGACACGGCATTCACGGAAAAGGCGGCCAAGGCCGCCTTGATGTTATCCATGAGGATATGCTCAAAATGTGCGCGGTTCTTGCCCTTCAGTCCAACCTCGTGATAGTGGACCAGGCAGACGCGAGCCGCCATTTAGGCTTCAGCAACCTTGTGGCCGAGTGCCTTCTCGTAACGGGCCTCATCGTAAGAGATGTCGCCGTCGACAATCTCGTCCATAGCCATCGAGATGGTATCGGCGCCGGAAAGCGCAATGGTGATGTCGTCGACATCCTGGACGGCGAGCACGCGGTTGTGCTGGCCACGCAGCATGCTGTTAATGTCGCAGGCGCGCTTGGAGGCAAGCGAGGCGAGCAGGAAGCGGTTGTGATCGGTCTTCTCCAGAAGATCGTCAATGCAAGGCTTTACAACGGACACGGACCTCAGATCCTTTCATGCATATCGAGAACGCGAACGAGCTCATCGGTCGCGCGGTCGAGATCGTCATTAACCACGACGTCGTCGTAGCGGTCGGCAAGGGCAAGCTCATGGGCGGCGTTTGCCATACGCAGCTCGATCGTCTCGGGCGTCTCGGTACCGCGACCGACCAGACGCTCGCGGAGCACCTCGAGCGAAGGCGGCTTGATAAAAATCAGCACGGCCTCGGGGAAACGCTCCTTGACCTGCAAGGCACCCTGGACATCGATCTCCAAGATCAGAGACGAACCAGAGGCGAGCTTGGATGTGACCTCGCTCACCAACGTGCCGTAGCAGTTACCGTGGACCTCGGCCCACTCAACAAACTCACCGTTTGCCACGCGGCGGTCGAACTCCTCGCGCGTCAGAAAAAAGTAGTTGACGCCGTCGACCTCACCTTTGCGTGGTGCTCGCGTGGTAGCCGAAACCGTCAGGCCCAGGTTCGAGCGGCGCTCGCGCACACGAGTGACGAGCGTGCCCTTGCCTGCACCTGACGGTCCAGAAATCACAAAGAGCTTTGAATCCTGAGCGCTCACTTATTTGGTCAGCTGCTCGAGGAGCTGCTCGCGCTGACGGACGCCGAGGCCCTGGACGCGACGGGTAGCGGAGATGCCGAGCTCCTCCATGATCTTGGCGGCCTTGGCCTTGCCATAACCGGGGAGAGACTCGATGAGGGTGGAAACCTTCATGCGGGAAGCGATGGGGTCATCGGAGTTGAGCACGGACTCGAGGGACTTCTCGCCCTTCTTGATCTGCTCGCGAAGCTCAGCGCGGGCGTGACGTGCGGCGGCAGCCTTCTCAAGAGCCTGCTTGCGCTGCTCGTCGGTAAGCTGAGGGAGTGCCATTCGAACCTCCAAATAGTTGGGTTTTATCTGATGCAATAATTGGCATTTTAGCACGTCAAACGCACTAAATGCCCAATCGACGGCACCATAGGTTAGACGATACCTGCGAAAAGTGCAATATACGGAGGTTAAAGTTGAGCCCCTGACCTGCGATTCCACACAAAGGATGGGAAAGTTTTCGCAGGCACAGGGGCTAATTTGTGCTAATGAGACCCAAAAGTGGTGACTTGAGGGAATCTTTTAGGCGACGTTTTCGACCAGCTCGGCAACGATAGCGTCAAAGGCGGCAACCGGGTCGTCGGCACCGGTGATGGGTCGGCCCACCACGATATGGCTCGCGCCGCGCTCGATAGCCTGAGAAGGCGTCGCCACACGGGACTGGTCACCAAGGGCGGCACCCACCGGACGAACGCCCGGAGTCACGATCAACGCGTCGGGGCCGAGCAGCTCGCGCATGTCATGGGCCTCCATCGGCGAGCACACGATGCCGTCGATACCGTTGGCCTGGGCAAGCTTTGCCAGGCGGGCGGCCTCCTCGGCCACGGGCGAATCGACGCCAATCTCGGCCAGCGACTCCTGGTTCATGCTCGTGAGCACGGTAATGGCAACGAGTTTTGCGCGGTCCTCGCGCGCCTCCTCGGCACCCTCACGGCACGCAGCGAGCATGGCACCAGAACCCAAGCCATGGACCGAGAGCAGGTCGGCACCGGCAAGCGAGGCCGAACGGGCGGCACCGCGCACCTGATGCGGAATGTCATGGAACTTGAGGTCGAGGAAGACCTTAAAGCCCAGGTCCTTGAACGTCTTGACGATCTCGGGTCCCTCAGCGTAATAGAGCGTCATGCCCACCTTGAGCCAAGCGGCATGACCAGAAAGCTCGTGGGCGAGCTCGAGCGCACGCTCACGGTCGCAGTCGAGGGCGACGATAACGCGGTCGCGGGCGTCGGTCTCTAGCATTCGAAAGCACCTACCAGCTCGTTGATGTCCTTCACGCCCTGGGACTCCGCCCAGGCCTCGAGCTCGTGCGCGATCTTAATCGAGGCGCACGGATCGACGAAATTGGCCATGCCGACCGACACGCAGGTGGCACCAGCCAGGATAAACTCGGCCGCATCCTCGCCCGTCATGACGCCGCCGACACCGTTGATGGGGATATCGACGGCCTGAGCGACCTCCCAGACCATGCGAACGGCGATGTGGTGGCACAGCGGACCCGAAAGGCCGCCCTTGGGCTTGGCCACACGGGACTTGCGGGTATGCACGTCGATGGCCATGCCCTGGATGGAGTTGATGACCGAAAGGCCGTCGGCTCCCGCGGCCTCGAGAGCCTTGGCAATCTCGGCAACGTTGACCGGAGCCATCTTTACGAACAGCGGCTTATCGGTTACCTTGCGGCAAGCAGCCATAACGGCAGAGGCGCCCTCGGGCGAGGAACCCATGGCGGCACCGCCGGCGGCGATATTGGGGCAGCTCACGTTGATCTCGTAGCCGGCAGCCCAGGGGCACAGCTCGACATACATCTCGAGCGCGCGCACAAACTCGTCAACGGAGTGGCCGGCGACCTGGCAGATGACCTGGCAGCCGTCCTTGGAAAGCTGTTCGAGCCACGGGCCGGACTCACGGGCAAAGGCGGCCACACCGGGGTTCTGAAGGCCCACGGAATTGATCATGCCGCCCGGGATCTCGGCCATGCGGGGCGCGGGGTTGCCGGGCCAGGGCTCGGCAGCACAACCCTTGGTGGTGATGGCGCCCAGCTGGGAGACATCAAAGAAGTTCTGGAACTGCCAACCGTAGCCAAAGGTACCGGCTGCGGTGTTGATGGGGTTCTGCATCTTGACGCCGCCGAAATCGACGGCCATGTTCACGGTACCCACTAGAAGACCACCACCTTGGAAGCATCGAACACGGGGCCGCACATGCAGGCGCCCTTCATACCGTCGACCGTCTCGACATTGCAGGTGTTGCAGGCGCCAAAGCCACAGCTCATCATGCGCTCAAGCGACACCTCGCAGTACGCACCGGCCTCGGCGGCAGCGGCGGCGACCTTCTTCATCATGACAGCGGGGCCACAGCTGGCCACATAGTCGTAGCCGCCCTCGCCGAGCAGCTCAGCTGCCGGGTCGGTGCAAAAACCGTGCGTGCCCAGCGTGCCATCATCGGTGCACACGTTGACCGTAGCTCCCAGCGAGCGGAACTCATCGATGCCCACGGCCTTGGACGCAGTGCAAAAGCCCAGGCACACGTCAACGGCCACACCCTGCTCGGCAAGCTTACCGGCAAGGCACAGCACGGGCGGAACACCGATGCCGCCCGCAACGAGTAGTGCCTTCCTGGTGCCCTCGGGCACAAGCCAGCCGCGGCCGCCAGGGCCCAGCAGATTAGAGGTGGAACCGGGGGCCATCTGCGACAGACGACGGGTGTCGTCGCCCACGACGGCGTACCACAGCTCGACGGTGCCGGCCTGGGCGTCGGCGCGATAGAAGCTCAGGGGCACGCGAAGCAGCGAGGACGCATCGCCGGGCACGGCAATGTTCACAAACTGACCGGGCTTGAGCGCACTTGCAAGCTTGGGGGCCGAGATGACGAGCGAGAAGATGCCGTCGGCGATCTCCTGGTTCGATACGACCTCGAAGTCGTGCATGCGTGCAGTGGAAGGTGTGGGCATAGACGCTCCAATCCCCCATGCGGTTGCATGGTCAAAACGAACAGAAAGCGCGGCACCGCAAGGGCACCGCGCACAAAAGCGATAAGGCTATGCTAGCAGATGCAGCCGTCGGCGAGCGTCTGCTTACCGCCGACAAACACATCGGTGGCACGACCGGTAAGCGTGCGGCCGGCGAAACCGGAGTTCTCGGCACGCGACTCGTAGCCGTCCTCGCCAACCGTCCAGGTTGCGGCGGGGTCGAACACGGTCAGGTCGGCAACGGAGCCCGCCTTGACCTGAACCTGGTCGAGGCCCAGGATCTCACGCGGCTTGATGGCCATGAGCTCGACCATGCGACCCACGCTCATTTTGCCCGTGTTAACCAGCTCGGTGAGCACGAGCGACAGCGAGGTCTCGAGGCCGATCATGCCAAAGGGCGCAAGCTCGAACTCGCGGGCCTTCTCCCACGGGGTGTGGGGAGCGTGATCAGTGACGATAACGTCGACGGTGCCGTCGATGACACCCTGACGGATGGCCTCGGCATCCTCGTCGGTGCGAAGCGGCGGATTGACCTTGAGCGAGGTGTTGTAGGTCTCGTCCAGGTCGTTCTCGGTCAGGAACATGTGGTGCGGGGTGGCCTCGCAGGTAACCTGAACGCCAGCGGCCTTACCGGCACGCACGATCTCCAGGCCATGGGCGGTGGAGATGTGCTGGATGTGCAGCTTGGCACCGGTCAGCTTGGCGATCTCGATGTCGCGGGCGATCTGGAGCTCCTCGCCGGCAGCCGGCCAGCCCTCGAGAGCCAGACGGGTCGAGACCTTGCCCTCGTTGATCTGGCCGTGGCCGACCAGGTCCTCGTCCTGGCAGTGGCTCATAAAGACCTTGCCGAACATCTTGCCGTAGTCCATGCAGCGACGGAGCATGCCCGCACTCTGCACGCCGCGACCGTCGTCGGTGAAGGCGACGGCGCCGTGGGCGACCATATCGCCCATCTCGGACATGGCCTCGCCCTTAAGACCGCGGGTCATGGCGCCCGACGGATAGAGACGGCAGTGACCGACCTCGGCAGCGCGGGACTTGACGAACTCCACGACGGTGCCGTTATCGGTGACGGGATCGGTGTTGGGCATGGCGCACACGCCGGTGAAGCCGCCCTTGGCAGCTGCGCGGGTGCCGCTCTCGATGTCCTCTTTGACCTCATAGCCGGGCTCGCGAAGGTGAACGTGCATATCCACCAGGCCGGGGACGAGGTACTTGCCGGAAAGGTCGCGGACCTCGGCTCCCTCGACGGCGAGATTCTCGCCGACCTCGGCGATCTTATCGCCGTCAATCAGGACGTCAACGACACCGTCAAGCTCGACAGACGGGTCGACGACGTGGGCATTCTTAAGAAGCAAGGCCATTATCGGCACCTCCAAGCAGCAGATACAGGATAGCCATACGCACGCAGATACCGGCGTAGACCTGCTCCAGGATGACGGAGCGTTGCGGGTGGTCGGCCATATAGGAGTCGAACTCGACGCCGCGGTTGATGGGGCCCGGGTGGCAGATGATCGCATCGGGCTTCATGAGCTTCTCGCGGTCCTTGGTCAGGCCGAAGAGCTTGTGGTACTCGCGAATGGTCGGGAACGGGGCACCTTCGAGGCGCTCCTGCTGCACGCGCAGCATGTAGACGACGTCCAGCTCGGGCAGGACGGAATCGAGGTCGCTCGTCACGTGGTCGCAGCCCAGGACCTCGGGCGCCGGCGGCAGCAGCGTGCCGGGGGCGACGGCATAGGTCTCGCAGCCCATGATCTTAAGGGCGGGAATCAGCGAGCCGCAAACGCGGGAGTGGGCGATATCGCCGACGACAGCGACCTTCAGACCGTGGAAGTCGCCCTTGTGCTCCCAGATGGTGTACAGGTCGAGCAGGGCTTGCGTGGGATGGTTGTGCTTGCCATCACCGGCGCAGATGACGCTTGCGGGCGAGTTCTGCGTGACGATGTAGGGAGCGCCGGCGTGCTTATCGCGAACGACGATGCAGTCGATCTTATAGGCGTTGAGGGTCTCGACGGTGTCGACGAGGCTCTCACCCTTGACCGTGGAGGTCGAGGAGCCGCCAAAGTTAAGGCTGTCGGCCGAAAGACGCTTCTCGGCGAGCTCGAAGGAGCTGCGGGTGCGCGTCGAGGGCTCGTTGAACATGTTGACGATGGTCTTGCCCTTGAGCGTGGGGACCTTCTTGATCGCACGCTCGTTGACCTCGGAGAACGCCTTGGCGGTCTCGAGGATGAGCTTAATGTCCTCTTCGGAGTACTCGGTAATGTCGATCAGGTGCTTATGGTTGAACGCCACGGTACTACTCACCTCCCAGCGGCGCGGAGCCCACGTGGGAACCCGGCGCGACGTCGTTAATCTCGACGGCGGTGTGGCCGTCGACTTCCTTCATATATAGGTGCACGTTCTCCTCATGCGACGAGGGAACGTTCTTGCCGACAAAGTCCGGCGAGATGGGGAGCTCGCGGTGGCCGCGGTCAACGAGGACTGCCAGCTCAATACGGCTCGGACGGCCCAAGTCCATGACGGCGTCGAGAGCGGCGCGAATGGTACGGCCCGTATACAGGATGTCGTCCACCAGCACGACGCGCTTGCCGTCGACGCTAAAGGGAATGTTGGTGGCGTGGATCGCGGGAGCGAAATTGGTAGCGTAGTCATCGCGGTAGAAGCTGATGTCGAGGCTGCCGAGCGGAACGTCGACGCCCTCGATCTCCTTGATCTCCTCGGCGAGCTTCTTTGCCAGAAGGTCGCCGCGCGTGACGATGCCGACCAGAGCGAGGTCTTCACAGCCCTCGTTGCGCTCGAGAATCTCGTGCGCGATGCGGGTCATCGCTCGATTGACGGCGGTCTCGTCCATGATGACCGCCTTGGGGGAAGTCGTGCCCATCGATCTCCTTCCTCACATGTCTTGACTGCTGACACAGTCAAAAAAATAGATGCCCGACCGCTCAAAGCGGACCAGACACCCACAGGAAAGACTGCTCATTGGCAGCTATGTAATTCCATGTGGGTATCTCGTACCCCTTTAATGGTCAAGGGATAGTGTAGCCAACCTCGAGCTTAATTGCGAGCATAAATACAAAGCAATCCACAAACGGAGCCCAACGCTCCATAAACCTATATATATTTGTGGGACGAGCTTGAAAACGTACGCACGAGCTGGCATAATCCCCTCTGCTGCACGCAAATCGGATCTACGTCCAGGGCCGTGGCGTGAGCACTATCGCCAAAAGAGAAATATCTCTGTGTAGATTACGCACAGGGAGCTGCTTCTGTGCTATAGTTCAGGCTTGTTTGTTAACGCGACATGTTCGTTTGTCGCCCAAGGAGGGTCAGTTATGTCCAAAGTTTGCGAAGTTTGCGGTAAGCACCCCGTTGCCGGTCGCTCCATCAGCCACTCTCACCGCGTCACCAACCGTAAGTTCCGCCCCAACATCCAGCGCGTCTACGTCGTCGTCGACGGTCACCGTCGCAAGATGAACGTTTGCTCCACCTGCCTCAAGTCCGGCAAGGTTGCGCGCTCCTAAATAAGGTCTTACCAACAAGCACCTCGGACTCTCCGGGTCAAAGACCTCGCGTTCACATAGAACTTACCAAAGGCGCCCTCCCCTACGGAGGGCGCCTTTTTGTACTCATTGGGGACAGACTTAGATGGGTGTTTTCACGCATTGGGGACAGACATGACGCACGCATGCGGCGTCCCGATCGGC
>URDE01000014.1:0-28210 GCA_900546525.1 uncultured Collinsella sp. | reverse complement strand
TGGGATAGTGGTCTTTCATGCCTCTTGCTGATGTCTTTAGCCTGCTCGTTTTGGGCCAGGGTAAGTCCGGTCTTGATGTCGCTCGCTGGGCGCTTGCACATCCCGAGCGTGTGAGTGCCGTTACCGTTTACGGTGGCGGCACGTCCGAGCCCAACGATGCCACGCGCTCGCTCGAGGCGCACGGGGCATCGTTTGTCTACGGAACCGAGCAGGTCGAGGGCGCGTTTGATGTATGCGTGACGTGTCCGGGCATCTCGGAGTTCTCGGCATTCTTTAAGGCTGGCCGTGATCACGCTGCCCAGATTATGGGTGAGCCCGAGTTTGCCTACCGTCTGTCTCCCCAAAATTGGATTGCCATTACGGGCACCAACGGCAAGACGACAACCACGTCACTGACCGATTACCTGCTTAAGGCAGCGGGCGAGGCGAGCGTTGCTGTCGGCAACATTGGCGAGCCTCCGGTGAACGAGATCGATGGCCGTGCGCATAACGAGTGGTTTGTGGCGGAGCTTTCGAGCTATCAGATCGCAACGACCCAGGAGCTTCACCCCCGTGTGGCGGTGCTGCTCAACATTACCCCCGACCATCTGGGCTGGCATAAGAGCCATAAGAACTATGCGCTCGCCAAGATTAAGCTCTTCGAGAATATGGTCGACGATGACCTGGTGATTGTTGACGTCGAGGATGCCGGTGTCCACGAGTTCGATGAGTACATCTATGTTCCGGGCCGTCGCATCTGCAAGGTTGCTTTTGACGAGCCTGCGGGCGAGGACGCCGCATTTGTGCGCGATGGCAAGATGGTCGTTCGCCTGAAGGGCGTCGAGACCCCGCTCGTCGATACGTCCGAGCTTAAGATTTCGGGCCATCACAATGTAATCAATGCCCTGTGTGCTGCCACGGCGGCCCTGACGGTCGGCGCCGATGTTGACGGTGTGTGTCGCGGCCTGGTCTCGTTCCAGCCGCTGGAGCACCGCGTTGAGCCCTGTGGCGAGATCGATGGCGTGCGCTATGTTAACGATTCCAAGGCAACGAACACCGATGCGGTCGAAAAGGCCCTGACGGCGTTTCCCGATGACGATGTGATCTTGCTGCTCGGCGGTCACGATAAGGGCACGCCGCTCGAGTCCTTTGCCCGCGTTGTGATGGATAACGTTCGCTCGGTGGTCTGCTTTGGCGACGCGCGCGAGCGCTTTACTGCCGCTATGGACGAGGCGGATGTCGACGGTGATGTCGATATCGCCCAGGCCGACGACCTGCGCGATGCCGTGGACGTTGCCCGTTCGCTCTCGAGCCGCGGCGATGTGATCTTACTGTCGCCCGCCTGCTCTTCGTTCGATGAGTTCTCGGGCTACGAGGAGCGCGGTCGCGTGTTTAAGGACTATGTGGCCCAGCTTGCCGCTGCGTCCAATACGCAAATGGAATAGGGGTTGCCGGTGAGAGAGGAGAGCCCCCGACAGAATATGAGGAGGCCCGACTCGGACCGTGCTTCCTCGCAGCGCAGCACGCCGCGCGCCGGTCGTCGCACGCAGGGCATCGGCGAACGTTATATCGCCGGCGTCCCCGCACGTATCATGCGACCCCGCCTGGTCTTTTTGACCTGCCTGTTCTCGCTGGTCTGTTTTGGCCTGCTTATGGTGTACTCGGCATCTTCAGTCGAGGCGCTTCACGAGAACGACTCCGCGACCTACTTTTTGTTCCGGCAGTTTATGTTCACTGTCGTCGGTGTTGCTGCCCTCGAGTTCATCGCGCGCGTTGCACCCGATAGCTGGTTTGGCGAAGGGGCGCTTAAACTTGCCCTTATCGCTATGATGATCTTGCTGCTTGCGGTGTTCCTCTTTGGTAGCGGCAGCCGTGGCGCTACGCGTTGGTTGAGCATTGCCGGCATTCAGTTTCAGCCATCGGAGTTTCTCAAGCCGTTTGCCATTGCCTATTCTGCCATCATGCTCGATCGCGTGTTTTCGCCCGGCGGTAACATCAATGAGTTCCTTAAGGGCATGGGATTATATTTGGGCATATCGCTCGTCTTGATTTTTATTCAGCCCGACTTTGGCACCATCCTGATTATTCTGTTGACGATCATGTGCATGGCGCTCTTTGCCGGCCTTGACCCAAAATACATTATCGGTGCGATTCTTGCTGGCGCCGTCATCATCGTGATCGCTCTTGTCGTCGAGCCGTACCGTATGGTGCGCATTCAGGTTCTCTTGAACCCTTGGGCAGATGAATATGGAGACGGGTATCAGGCAACGCTCGCCATTATGGCGTTTGCTTCGGGCGGACTGTTCGGCCGCGGTATCGGCAACTCAACCATGAAGTACTCGTATTTGCCCGAGGCACACAACGACTACATCCTGGCCATCATTGGCGAGGAGGTTGGCTTTTTGGGGACGCTGCTGTTTTTCTTGGTGTTTGCGATGCTGATCTACTCGGCGTTTCGAATTGCCGAGCAGGCTGCCGATCGTCGCGGGGCGCTCATGGCTTCGGGCTCTGCGGTTATCCTCGCGGTGCAGTTTTTAATCAACGCGCTGGGTATTCTCAACGTGTTTCCCATGACGGGTAAGCCGCTGCCGTTCATCAGTTACGGCGGCTCGTCGATTATCGTGTCGCTCATGCTCGCCGGGCTTATTTTGCGCGTCTCGCACGAGAGCGCTCGACGCGATGAATACGATCGTCGTCGCGATAGCTTTGCCGTTATGGACGAGAGCACTGCCGGTGTTCCCCATACACGTGGGGAGCGCTCGTCGCGTGGCGGTTTTACCGTCTTGAACGGTTTTGCTTCGGAGTCGGATGCCCGTCCGCGCTCGGCGCCGCAGAGTCGCCCGCAACGACCGACGCCGCGCAATACGGGTGGCGGATATAATCGGATCGACTTGAATTCGGACCCGTCGGCGCGCTTGCGCACCGACGACCAGGGGCCGCGCGTACGAAGGGACTACCATGACCGATAAGATGACCGTTGCTATCGCAGCCGGCGGCACGGCGGGACATATCAACCCCGCACTCGCCTTGGCCGAGGAGCTACGTGACCGTGGCCACCACGTTGTGTTTGTGGGTCAGTCGCATAAGCTCGAGGGTCGTCTGGTTCCCGAGGCAGGGTTCGATTTTGTGCCGATTACGGTTACGGGCTTCGACCGCTCTCGCCCTTGGACGGCATTGAGCTCGCTGTGGCGTGTCTATAAGGCGAAGCGCACGCTCGGCAGCCATTTTTCTAAAGTCTGCAAGCCCGATGTCGCTATAGGTTTTGGCGCCTATGTCGAGGTCCCGCTTCTGGGCTGGTGCAAAGACGCGGGCATTCCGTATCTGCTGCACGAACAGAACTCCGTTCCGGGCCTTGCTAACAAGATGATGAGTTCGCATGCCGCCCGCGTTTGCATCTCGGTGCCGGCAGCACGTTCCGTGTTTGAGCGCGAGGGCGATCCTGACCATGTGCTCATGACCGGCAACCCCGTGCGCCGTTCTGTGATCGAGGGAGATCGGGTTCGCGGTCGCAGGGCTCTCGCCGTGCCTGAGGACGCCACACTCCTGCTGGTGTTTGGCGGCTCACTTGGTGCTCAACATCTTAATGAGCGCGTGGCTTCGCTTAAAAACGAGTTGCTCTCGCGGGATAATCTCTATGTTTTGCATTCGACGGGCGCCGATGGCTTCGAGGACACCGAGCGTGCTCTTGCCCTGATGCCCGAGGAGGCGAAGCGGTATCGCGTCCAGCCCTACATCGACAATATGGGCGATATGCTGGCCGCGGCCGATTTGGTCCTCTCGCGCTCGGGCGCTTCGAGCGTTGCCGAAATCGCGGCCCTTGCCGTTCCTTCGGTACTGGTGCCGTATCCGCATGCGACGGCCGATCATCAGACCACCAATGCCCGCTATCTGGTCGATGCCGGTGCTGGCGTGCTCTGCGCCGATGCCGATATCGATACCCAGGCGTTTGCCGATGAGCTGCTGCATCTTATCGATGATGCGCAGGCGCGCGATGCCATGCGTCAGGCGGCTCGCGGTTTGGCCCAGGACCGCGCTGCCGTCCTTTTGGCAGACGCGGTAGAAGGATTGCGTTAGTTAGACGGGATATCGCGGGCCGCCCTCGCGCGGATGCGGTAGGTGCGGTACAGTAGACGGGTTACAGGCAGTGTTTACGCAAGGAGTACACGAGCACATGGCTGATTCCCAGACTGCAACCTCCGCGCCCGATTTCAAGAGCGCCCATTTTATCGGTATCGGTGGCGCCGGCATGAGCGGCATCGCCCTCGTCCTTCACGAGCGCGGCTATGTCGTTACCGGCTCCGACCTTAAGACGTCTCGCTATATTCGCCAGCTTACCCGTGCCGGCGTGAAGGTGCATGTGGGCCATGAGGCCGCCACCATCGACGAGGTCAAGCCCGACGTCGTCGTGGTATCTACCGCTATTCCCGAGTCCAACCCCGAGCTCGTCCGTGCGCGCGAGCTAGGTATTCCCGTGTGGCCTCGCGCCAAGATGCTCTCGGCTCTGGGCCACGGCTACACCACCGTCGCCGTCGCCGGTACTCACGGCAAGACCACGACCTCTTCGATGTGCGCCACCATGCTCGACCGCATGGGTCTGGACCCCAGCTTCCTGATCGGTGGCATTGTCGAGGGCTACGATACCAACGGCAAGAACGGCTCGGGCGACTATTTTGTCGCCGAGGCGGATGAGTCCGACAGCTCCTTCCTGTTCCTTAACCCCAATGTGGTCATCGTGACCAACGTCGAGGCCGACCATCTCGATCATTACTCGGGTATCGAGGAGATCGAGGCCACCTTCGCCAAGTTTATGAGTCTGGTGGGCGAGGACGGCACGGTCATCGTCTGTGGCGAGGACCCGCATCTGGTCGAGCTTGCCAAGTCGACGGGCCGTCATGTGCTTTCCTATGGCTTTGCCGAGACCAACGACATCGTCTGCGTGCATCCGGATGTCAAGGGCATCCAGAGCGACTTTATCGTTCGCCTTGAGGACGGCACCGAGCACGCTGTCGAGATTAAGAGCAACCCCGGTCGTCACAACATGCTCAACGCCACGGCCGTCTTGACCGTCGCTCATGTCCTAGGCCTCGATATCGACGCCGCCGCTAAGGCACTTTCGAGTTTTGAAGGCGTCCGCCGTCGCTTTACCCACGTGGGCGATATCGATGGCATCACGGTGGTTGACGATTACGGCCATCATCCCACCGAGATCAAGGCGACGCTCGCTGCTGCCTCTTCGCTGGGCTACAAACATGTCGACGTCGTGTTCCAGCCGCACCGCTATTCGCGCCTGCAGGCTCTGTGCGATGACTTTGCCGACGCATTCGCCAATGCCGACAAGCTGCTGTTGATTGACGTGTTCTCTGCCGGCGAGATGCCCATCCCGGGCGTCACGTCCAAGATGCTTGCCGATACCGTGCGCGCCAAGCACCCCGGCAAGGAGGTCGTGTACTGCTCGAGCCGTCTTGAGCTCAATGAGGAGCTCAAGAAGATGGTGGGCGAGGGCGATTTGCTGCTTACCATGGGCGCCGGCGACGTCACGACGGTCGGCCCCGAGTTCATCGAGTATCTGACTGCCAAGAAAGACGCTTAAACCCCATGGGTCTGTTTAACGCCGTCATGGCGCTTTCGGGCATGATCGATACGGACGTAATCGAGGATGAACGCCTCGCGCGCCATACGAGCTATCGTATCGGCGGCAAGGCGGACCTCTTTGTGACGTGTCACAGCTATCATGCCTTGCGTCGCGCCGTGGCGGTGCTCGATCGTGAGCAGGTGCCGTGGGTCATTATCGGCAAGGGATCTAATCTGCTTGTTGCCGATGCAGGCTATCGCGGCGCCGTCATTTCGTTGGGGCGCGAGTTCCAGCGTACGGTTGTCGCCGAAGACGGTTGTACGCTGACGGTCGGTGCGGGCGTGATATTCGCTCGCCTAGTCAACGACGCGCTATCGCGCAGCCTTTCGGGCCTTGAGTTTGCGGTCGGTATTCCCGGCTCCGTTGGCGGCGCCGTGTCCATGAATGCCGGCACGCGAACCGAGTGGATTGGCTCGCTGGTCGAAGATGTCGTTACGTTTGACCCGGGCTCCGGCATCAAGCATTATGCGGGCTCGGAGATCGCTTGGGGCTACCGTGAATGCAGCCTGCCGCGTAACGAGATCATTCTGGAATGCGTGCTCAAGCTCAAACCTGCGCCCAAGGCCGATATCCGTGAGCGTATGGAGCGGTACCTGACGCGGCGTAAGCGCACACAGCCCATGGGCTGTGCATCCTGCGGGTCGGTATTTCGCAACCCGCCCGATGCGAGCGTGGGCAAGCTTATCGAGGATTGTGGATTAAAGGGTTTTTCGGTTGGCGGCGCGGAAGTTTCGCCCGTACACGCTAATTTTATCGTTAATAACGGAACCGCCTCGGCCGATGACGTGGCCGCGGTTATCAGACATGTGCACGGAAAGGTGAGGGAGGCGTATGGCATCGAGCTCAGACCGGAAGTTAAATTCCTCGGCTTCTAGAGCATCGAAACCAACCTTCCGCCGCGCCGGAGGGCGTTCCGGCGCACCGTCTCAGCCTCAACGTAAGTCCGTTATGCCTTCTAAGCCTGCTGGGTCCGTGCGGTCTGCCAAGCGTTCGACTGCCGGTTCGCAGCTTGGCGGACGCCCCGCGGCCAAAAATGTTGCTCGTCCGGTGGCACGTCCCTCGGTGACGCCCAAACCGGCGATGGGCGCCATACCTTCTCGCCCCATAGCGTCGCCCAAGCCCTCGTTGGGGGCAAAGGTGACGCGTCCCGGTCGCGCGCTGGGTGCATCTAAGCCACGTATGCTGACGTCGGTGTCGGCCTCCGCAAAACCGCAATCGGGCAAAAAGGGCTCTAATCCGTTGTCATCGATCGGCGCCTTGGCAAATCATGCGGCGGATGCCGCTTCTGCCGTTAAGGGCAAGGGCAAAATCGCGGGCGGTATCCTTGCCGCTCTGGCAGTGCTTGCAGTCGTTGCCGTCGTCGTCATTAACTCTGGCCTGTTCGCCGCTACCGATATTCAGATCCAGGGCAGCGAGCATGTGACCAAGCACGATGCCATCCAGCTGATCGATCTGTCCGAGGACACGTCGCTGTTCAATGTGAATCCCGACCAGATCACCGAGGGCCTCAAGCAAAATCCGTGGGTTTCGGGCGTGGATGTTCAGCGTCAATTTCCCCATACGCTCATCATCACGCCGACGGAACGCAAGGTTATCGCAATTGCCTACATTAGCTCCGACGATCTTGCATGGGCGATCGGGGACGATGACACATGGATTGCACCGCTGTCTACCTCGGTCGATGTTGACGACCAGGGCAATGTCATCACAACGGGGGAGGGTGCCAACACCCTAAACGGCATCGATGCCGCCCTGGCGCTCGCCAAACATTACGGAGCCGTGCTGCTGACCGATGTCTCGGCCGATGTCGCGCCGGTTTCGGGGCAAGCGGTAAATTCCAAGGCGGTCAAGGCCGGCCTGGATTACGTCCGCGGATTCTCGAGCGAGTTCCTGGGCCAGGTCAAGGATATTTCCACGCCCTCGGTCGAGGCCATCTCGGCGAATCTCGATAACGGTATCGAGGTGTCGCTCGGAGATTCGGATGACATTGCCAAAAAGGAGCGTATCGTTACCAAGCTGCTTTCGCAGGTGGAGGGCGTGACGTATATCAACGTTCGATCTCCTGGCAACTATACGTTTAGGAACGCACCGACCTCGTAGCGTCTTCTGGCCTTTGTTGACGGGGCATACCGCGCCGTTTATCTGGTTTGTTTGGTTTTCACCGTCAATTATTTGACTGATACGTTCATAATGTGCAAACATAATACGGTTTACCTTTGCATTTACTTTCAACTTGAAGGTTAATGTGCGCAGGGGTCAACCCATGCTATGGCAATAACCTTTGTTCGGAGGACCGACATGCACGAGACAGAGATCAACAACTACCTTGCCGTCATTAAGGTGGTCGGCGTCGGCGGCGGCGGTACCAACGCGGTCAATCGAATGATCGAAGAGGGTATCCGCGGCGTCGAGTTTGTTGCCATCAACACCGATGCTCAGGCACTCGCGATCTCTGATGCCGATATCAAGGTGCACATCGGCACCGACCTGACCCGCGGCCTGGGCGCTGGCGCCAACCCCGAGGTCGGCCGTAAGGCCGCCGATGAGTCCCGCGACGACATCGCCGAGGCGCTCGCTGGCGCCGATATGGTGTTCATCACCTGCGGCGAGGGCGGCGGCACCGGTACCGGCGCTGCCCCCATCGTTGCCGATATCGCGATGAACGAGGTCGGCGCGCTGACCGTCGCCGTCGTGACCAAGCCCTTTACGTTTGAGGGCCGCAAGCGCAAGAAGAGCGCCGAAGAAGGCATTAAGACGCTTTCCGACTGCGTCGACACCATGATCGTTATCCCTAACGACAAGCTGCTCGACATCGCCGAGAAGAAGACCACCATGCTTGAGGCCTTCGCAATCGCCGATGGCGTCCTTTCCCAGGGCACCCAGGGCATCACCGACCTCATCACCGTCCCCGGTATCATCAACCTGGACTTCGCCGATGTTAAGACCATCATGAAGCAGGCCGGTACCGCCATGATGGGTATCGGTACCGCTTCTGGGGACACCCGTGCCGTCGACGCTGCCCAGCAGGCTATTTCCAGCCCGCTGCTCGAGAGCTCCATCGATGGCGCTACGCGCGTCCTGCTTTCCATTGCCGGTTCCAAGGACCTGGGTATTCAGGAGATCAGCGACGCTGCCGACGTTGTCGCCAACGCCGTCGACCCCGAGGCCAACATCATCTTCGGTACCGTTGTGGACGAGTCCCTGGGCGACCAGGTGCGCATCACCGTTATCGCTACGGGCTTCTCCGACTCCAACGTCAACCGTCAGGACGAGCTCTTCGCTGCTCAGCAGTCCCAGAGCAAGGCCGCTGCTTCTGCCGAGCCGCAGCGCACCGCTCCGGCTGCCAGCCCCGCTCAGGCTGCCCCGACTCGCAACGTTGGCGGTACCGAGCTCCCCAACTTTGGTAACGACCAGTTTGAGCTTCCCGACTTCCTCAAGCGCGGTAGCTTCTAGTTCGTCTTTATCAACGACCTGCATGGGGTGCGTCCGATTGGGCGCACCCCCTTTTTTCTTGTGTTTCACCTTTGTAAACGAAAGCCTCCAATCTCCTTACGTTCCCTTTACGTTTGGTCCCTACCGCTGCGGGTATCCTTTTTGATGAAGTATGGCAGCCGTATGGCACGGACTGCAGCGGCGTCGCCGCGATACTTGTGTTATTAGGAGGCTTTAGTATGGCAGCACGTGCGGACAACGTTTCGCGTGTCGACCATGATGGAGTTACGTTGGTAGAGGGCGCGACGCACGATGTTCGTTTTGCCTTTACCGAGCGCACCGGTGGTGTTTCAGAAGATGCGTACTCCTCACTCAATCTGGGCTCGCATGTTGGCGATGACCCCTTTGCCGTTCAAGAAAATCGTCGCCGCACGCTCGAGGCCATAGGGGCTGCCGAGTGCGAGCACAACCTGCTTGTTCCCAATCAAGTGCACGGTGACCATGTCGTGACGGTGACCTCGAACGGTGCCGATGATCTCGAGAACATTCGCGAGCAGATTGCCGAGGGCTGCGATGCCATCGTCTGCACGGTCCGTGAGGTACCCGTGATGCTCTGCTTTGCCGATTGCGTTCCCGTGGTGCTGGTGGCTCCCGGCGGCTTTGCCGTGGTGCACTCTGGCTGGAAGGGTACGATTGCGCGCATTTCCGCCAAGGCGTGCCAAGCGCTCTGCGAGGCGGCTGGCTGCAAGCCGGACGACATCTCTGCCTACATTGGGCCCCATATCCTGGGCGACGAGTACGAGGTGTCCCAAGAACTTATGGATCGCTTTGCCGCCGAGTTCGCGTGCATCGATGCCTCTGCTTCTCGTATGCTCGATCTTTCCACCGCCATTCGCGAGGCGCTGATGGACGCCGGCGTCGAGGCGAGCAGCATTGTGGACACCAAGCTTTCCACCGTTCGTCAGAACGACCGCTTTTATTCCTACCGCAACGAGGGCGGCACCTGTGGGCGCCATGCTGCGATCGGCGTGATGCTATGAGAAAGATCGCATCGGTCCTGAGTGCAGCAGTGCTCACGCTCACGCTGTGCGCCTGCTCCTCGGGATCTTCTACCTCTTCCATCACCGTTGCCGGCTCTACGACGTGCCTTCCCATTGCCGAGATCGCGGCCGAGGGCTTTAAAGAGGAGACCGGCACCGACGTGCTCGTCTCCGGCCTTGGCTCATCTGCTGGCATCGAAGCTGTTAGCGCCGGCACCGCCGATATCGCCAGCTCCTCTCGTGGCCTCAACGCCGATGAGCAAGACCTGGGTCTGACGCCTATCGTTATCGCGCACGACGGCATTGCAGTCATCGTGAACGACGACAACCCGGTCGATAATCTCTCGACCGAGCAGCTCCGCGATATTTACGCCGGCAAGATCACCAACTGGAAAGAAGTCGGCGGAGAGGACCTGAAGATTCAGGTTATCAATCGCGACGAGGCGTCCGGTACGCGCGAGGCCTTCCGCACTATCGTGATGGACGGCACGCCGTTTGATCGCCGCTCGGCTGTTCTTTCGGGCACGGGCCAGGTACGCGATGTCGTGTCCCGCTCGCGTGGCGCCATTGGCTACATCTCGCTGGGTTTTGTCGAGAGCCTCAATGCCAAGACCTCGGTTAAGGCCGTTTCGGTCAACCATGTCGAGGCATCCGAGAAGACGGTCGCAAGCGGCGGCTATCCCATCTCGCGTGACCTTTACTTCTTTGTGAAGGGTACGCCTTCGCAGCAGGCGCAGGACTACATTGACTATGTGACGTCCGAAAAGATGGACAAGCAGATTCGCGAGGCGGGCTTTATTCCCGTCACCAACGACGGAAAGGGGAGTGAGTAGCGTGGAAGCACAGGAAATCCCCCAGATTGAGCATGAGGCGCGGACGCCCAAAAAGCGTGAGTTGGCGTTGGTGTCACGCAGCACCTATCTCAAGGAGAAGGCGCTGCAGTGGATCTTCTTTGCCTGTGCGTTCTTGGCGGTCGTCACCGTCATCCTGATTTTTGTCTTTACCACGTACTCGGCGCTGCCGGTCTTTACCGACATTGGCCTGGCGGACTTCTTTAGCTTTACATGGGCGCCCTCTGAGGGTCACTACGGCATTATGTCGCTGCTGGCTGGCTCTGGCCTGGTGACGGTCGGTGCGCTCGCCATGGGCGTGCCCCTGGGTGTGGGTACGGCCGTGTATCTGGTCGAGATTGCCAGCAAGCGCGTGCGCAAGCTCATCAGCCCCGCCGTCGACCTGCTGGCGGGCATCCCCTCCATCATCTACGGCTTCTTTGGCATGGTCATCATCCGTCCGTTTATCGCGCAGCTGACCGGCGGTCTTGGCTTTGGCGCGCTGACGGCGTGGTTCGTGCTCGCCATCATGATCGTTCCCACCATCACCACGCTCACCATCGATGCCCTCAATTCCATTCCCATGGGCATTCGCGAGGCATCCTATGCCATGGGTGCCACCAAGTGGCAGACCATCTACAAGGTCGTGCTTCCTGCAGCCAAGCTGGGCATTGTCGATGCAATTGTCTTGGGTATGGGGCGTGCCATCGGTGAGACCATGGCCGTGCTCATGGTCGTGGGCAACGCCCCGGTCATTCCGGATAGCATCTCGAGCCCCATCTCGACGCTCACGAGTCAGATCGCGCTCGACATGAGTTATTCCTCGGGCCTGCACCGCTCGGCTCTGTTTGGCATGGGCGTTGTCTTGTTTATCATCTCCGCTGCACTGGTGGGTATCGTCCGCCTGATTTCCAAGAAGAGGGGGTAGGCTATGTCCGATTCCGTTGACACGAGGGTCGATACGACCTCGTCGCGCGAGCGCATCAAGCGTGCCCTTTCCCATGGCAAGAAGGGCCGCATCAACAAGGACCTCTCCAACAAGATCATGCTCGGCGTGTTTCGCGCCGCGGCCTATATCACCACGCTGGTGCTGATCGCCATCATCGCCTACGTGGTCATCAACGGCCTGCCGCATATTTCGCTCGACTTTATCTTTGGCTGGCCGCAGGGCGTCAACGCCGAGGGCGGCATTTGGCCCACGATCGTCTCGACCATCTACGTGACGGCGCTCGCCATGCTTATCTGCACGCCGGTTGCCGTCCTGGCTGCGGTCTATCTGGCCGAGTACGCCAAGCAGGGCAAGGTCGTCGACATTATTCGCTATGCTGCCGATGCCCTGGCCTCGGTGCCCTCCATTGTTATGGGCCTCTTTGGCTACGCCTTGTTTGTCGAGGCTATGGGTCTGGGCCTTTCGATGGTCTCGGCCGCTTTGGCGCTGGCACTTCTGATGCTCCCCATCGTCATGCGCACCACCGAGGAGGCAATCCGCGCTGTTCCGCGCTATATCCGTTGGGGTGCGTATGGCCTGGGCGCCACCAAGTGGCAGGTCGTCTCCAAGATCGTGCTTCCTTCGGCTTTTGGCCGCATCGCTACCGGCATCGTGCTTGCCATCGGCCGCGCCATCGGCGAGACCGCCGTGGTGCTCTACACAATGGGTCAGGCCATCAACCTGCCTATTTCGCCGCTCGATTCCGGTCGTCCCATGACCGTTCACCTTTATCTGCTTGCCAATGACGGCATCAACATGAACGCAGCCTACGGCACTGCGCTTTTGCTGATGGCGATTATTCTGGCCTTCAACCTGTTTGCGCGTTATCTGTCGCGCAAGCGCCGCTAGTTAAGGAGTCCCATGTCCGTCTATCAGTCCGCTCCCACGCCGGAGCAAGCGGCCATCACGGCCAAGGATTTCAACTTTTGGTACGGTGACTTTCATGCGCTGACGGGGCTCGACCTCAACATCGCCAAAAACGCCATCACCTCGTTTATCGGCCCTTCGGGCTGCGGCAAATCGACGTTTTTGCGCTGCATCAACCGTATGAACGACCTTATCGAGGGCACTCGCGTCGAGGGCACCATGACGCTCGACGGCAACGATATCTATGCCGAGGGCGTCGACCCGGTCGATCTTCGCCGCCGCGTGGGCATGATTTTTCAGCAGCCCAACCCGTTCCCCAAATCCATCTACGAGAATGTCGCTTTTGGCCCTCGTCTGCAGGGCGTGACTAGCAAAAGCGACCTCGATGACATCGTGGAAGAATCGCTCAAGCGCGCCAACCTCTGGAAAGAGGTATCCAATCAGCTCAACAAGGATGGTTTGGCGCTCTCGGGCGGTCAGCAGCAGCGTCTGTGCATCGCGCGTGTGCTTGCGGTGCAGCCCGATGTCCTGCTGATGGACGAGCCCTGCTCCGCCATCGACCCCACGTCCGTCTCTAAGGTCGAGGATCTGATGGCCGAGCTGGCGCCCGAGATGACGATCATCATCGTCACGCATTCTATGCAGCAGGCCGCTCGCATTAGCGACTACACCGCATTTTTCTTGCAGGAAGTTGCCGGTGAGCCCGCCACGCTCATCGAGTATGGTCAAACCGACGCGATCTTCACCAGCCCGGTGGATTCGCGGACGGAAGACTATATCACCGGCCGCTTTGGCTGATCGGTGCGACTAGTCCCAAGCCGATCGGACCTGGTCCGGTGCGTATTCACTGTGCGGGCGGCATGACCGCACCCAACTGATTGGAGTGAACCATGCGCAAACTGTTTTCCCGTCAGCTCATCGAGGCCCGTCACGAGATGTTGAGCATCTACGAGGCCGTCGATCTTGCCCTTCACGACGTCGTGAAGGCCTATGTGACCGACGACCGCAAGCTCGCCACTAAGACCAAGAAGCGCACGCTTTCGATTGATGCTCGCTGCGCCAACTTGGAGGCCGTGTGCTACAACCTGATCGGTACGCAGTCGCCGGTCGCCTCCGACTTCCGTTTGCTGCAGACGATTATCTACGTCGACTTTAACCTGCAGCGCATGACCGATAAGGTTCGCCAGATCTGCCGCGCCACGCGTCACATGGTCAAGGCCGACATCTCGCTGCCTCAGGAGCTCGTCGGCACGGTTGAGGCCGAGGCCGAGGCCGTGTACCAGGTGCTGGGCTCGTCGCTGTCCGCGCTCGTCACCAACGACATGTCCATCATCTGCAACCTGGCCGTTGAGGATGAGCCGGTACATGCGGCGTACGAGAAGTTCTTCCGTACCTTTAACCGCATGGACACCGGCGATTTTATGGACGACGACAGCAACTATGACGACCTGCGCCGTGCCATCATGGTTTCGCGCTACCTCGATCGCATTGCCTCGATTTCCATCGATGCCGCCTGCCGTCTGACCTTCCTTTTGACCGGACAGCGTATGACTGCCGGCGATATCGCCCGTACGGATGAGGACGAGCTCGAGAGCATGCGCGTGCCTTCGGGCGAGGGCGTCATTATGAGGCCCGCCGTGGATGCACGCTTTGTTGCCAAGGTGCCCGCTAACGAGGTGAGCGAGGGTCTTCGCTACCTGTTGGATCATCTTGAGGACGAGGATGATGCCGAGGACGATGAGGAATAGGGTAGCCCCGTTCGTTGAGAGATTGTAAATACCTAAGGGAGCGCGGCCTTGCGGATGCGGGGTTGCGCTCTTGCGTTAGCATGGGACTACTTGTTGTGCTGTTAGCGGAGGCGATTGGCAATGGATAACTATTTGAATGTAATGCACGCTCGCCGCGAGCAGATACTCGAGCGTTTCTATGCCGCGCTCGATCGCGCCGGGAGGCCCCGTGATGCCGCGCGTTTGATTGCCGTGTCCAAGACCGTCGGCGTCGATGAGACCATCGCGGCCATCCAGGTGGGATATCGCCATTTTGCCGAGAACCGCCCGCAAGAGCTCGTCCGCAAACTTGCAGGTCTGGCGGATCATCCGGAGCTGCCCGAGGTGCGCTTCGACATGATTGGCAACCTTCAGACCAACAAGATCAACGCGGTGTTGGGCTCGGCCGAGCTGATTCATTCGGTGGGGTCGCTTCATTTGGCGCAGGCGATCTCGAGCCGTGCCATTCGCAAGATCGAAGCGGGCGAGCTTTCTGCTCCCCAACAGGTGCTAATCGAGGTTAACGTAAGCGGCGAGGAGTCCAAGGGCGGCTTTTCGCCCGATGAGATTCGTGGCGCTGCCGGCGAGCTTGCGGAACTTGAGGGAATTTGTGTGCAGGGCCTTATGACCATGGCTCCTCGAGGGAACAAGGATGTGGCACGTCGCACTTTTGCCGGGCTGCGAGAGCTGAGGGATGAGCTGGAGGCGGCGCATCCCGATCTGAGCTTGCCCGAGCTCTCTTGCGGCATGAGCGAGGACTTTGAGCCCGCCCTTGAGGAGGGCTCTACGCTCATTCGTCTGGGCAGGGTAGTATTTAGCCCGGAGTTTGCAGTAAAATAGGGCTCTGAAGTGCGCACTGGTTTACAGAGCGCCTGCACTAAACCGTGAGAGGACACAACCATGGGCTTCCTTGACGAGATTAAAAATAAGATGCACCTGGGCGGCCAGCAGGGTTACGACCAGGGCTATGACCAGGATGACGACTACGGCTACGATGACGGCTACGATGATGGCTATCAGAACAACGGCTACAGCGGCGCCTCGGGCGAGGGCTTCTATACCCAGGACGAGCCGAGTAACGGCCTGCTGGGCCAGACGCGCCGCGGTGAGGCCGAGTCGGTCGCCGTGTATACGCGCTCCGGCCAGCTGGTCGGCGATGACTCGCGTCATGCAACGACATACAATCCGCCGTCGCGTTCTCAGGATAGTGCCGCAGGCGGCTATCGCCCCGGCGCTTACGACACGCCGTCGAGCTATGCCGAGAGCGCCCGCGCTCGTGCCGCGGCACCTGCGCCCGCTTCTGCGCCGAGCGACGCCTCGGCCTATGCAAACAACATCATTAACGCCACGCCGCAGCTGCCTGCCTATGTCCTGCGTCCCGAGAGCTACGACGATGTCGAGACCGTTGTCCGCCGCGTGCGCACCAAGCAGCCCGTTGCGCTGATTTTTGTTGGCGTTCGCACCGAGGTCGCCAAGCGTGTCCTGGACTTTAGCTATGGCTTTGCCTGCGGCCTGGGCGCTACGGTCAAAGAGGTGGGCGACCGCGTGTTTATGGTGCTGCCCGCCGGCTGCGAGGTCAAGGATTCGGACCTCAAGAAGCTGCGCGCCGACGGCTACCTTAAGTAAACCCAAGACGAGGAGATTCTCATCAACATCTACACCATTGTCCAGCTGGTCAACACGCTGTTCAACTTCTACTCCACGCTCATCGTGGTCTATTGCTTTATGACGTGGATTCCCATGAAGCAGGGCGGTCTGCTGCAGGATATCGCCGCGGTGCTCGATAGTGTCTGCGGTCCGTGGCTCAACCTGTTTCGTCGGTTTATCCCGCCGATGGGCGGCGTTGATTTTTCGCCGGTCGTTGCAATTATTGCGTTGCAGTTGGTGCAGAGGCTGATTCTGCAGCTTCTTATAGGTATACTCGTATAGTACTGGCTCAGTAACTTACGTCGGGCGCCCGGCGCCGAGGCGATGAAAAAGGAGAACTTGTTATGGCTATTACCCCTGCTGACATCCAGGCTCAGACTTTCTCTGAGGCCAAGCGTGGCTATGACCCCGCCGAGGTCGACGTCTTTTTGGAGACGCTGTCCTCCGAGGTTGACGCTATGCTTGCCAAGATTGTCGATCTTAAGGGTCGTCTGACTGCCACCGAGCAGCAGCTTGCCGACACGCAGGCTCAGCTTGCCCAGGCTCAGGACGCTGCCGCGCAGGCCGTTCCCGCCGCTCCCGTGGCCGCTCCCGCACCCGATTTCTCTGTTCAGGAGCGCCAGATCTCCGCCGCGCTGATCGCTGCCCAGCAGACCGCCGAGGGCATCGTCAACGACGCCAACGAGAACGCTGAGCGCATCCGCAACGAAGCCGACGCCAAGGCCCGCGAGGTCATCCGTCAGGCCCTGACCGAGAAGCAGGCCGAGCTCGAGGAGATCGACCGTTTGAAGGCTTCCCGTGAGGAGTTCAAGGCCGAGTACCTCAAGCTCATCCAGCACTTCATGGACGATGCCCAGAATTCCTTCCCCGCCGATCTTTTGGCCTCCACGCCGGTCGGTTCTGCGGCTTCTCCTGCAGTGACCGTTCCCGCCGCCGAGCCGCTGCCTGTCGCTGATCCGGTTGTCCCCGTGGCTGACCCCTTCGCCCCGATCGACAACTTTGCCGCCGACGACCTGGACTAGCGCCAGAGCTACAATCTAGTGCCCTTAAGAGGAGCTCGCACCTGCGGGCTCCTTTTTATTAGATTTTTGGGACATGCCTTAATTCCTACCATTTATCAAATTAAGAATATCGTGCTCTTCGGAACGCCTGCCAGGGACTTAATTTGCATGAGAGACAAGCCAATACATTTCACTGAAGGCGAAAGCTCTCACATTTATTGACCAATCTCGATATGTCCAAAATTCATATTACGTATACGGATAAAATCATATATAGGATCTCTCAAGTAACCTAAGTAACCGAACCGGGGCAGAAAGGTGTGCAAACAAGCCGCGACGAACAGCTTCTTCCGCATTTCCTTAGGCAAGCGAAAAGAGGGATGGCATGATGGCCAAGAGCTACGTAAAGATTGTAATTGTTGTTCTTGCAGTTGGTCTCGCAATGGTGCTGTGCGCATCATTCGCGAAGTATAGGTCCGAGCAATCGTTTATCGATGGCGCTGAAAACGGTTTTGGCATAGACGGGATGTATGTCAGCGATAGCGCGACCGGGCCGTCTATGGCGATTCTTGCAGGCGAAGACATGGAATGGCAAATCTGTAATGACGATGGCTCTTGTCTGAGTGGTCGTTTGGCCGCAACGAGCGATCCGAATTCGTTCGATCTTCTCGACAATGATGGAGCGGATTGCGGTTCTGTTCACCTGTCATATGCATCGCGAGATGGGATGGACGGCATTCTCTATGTCTCTCACAAGATTGGCGATTTCAAGATGCGCAGGACTAATCGCGTGCCGGCTTTTATCGAGGAATAATGGTGGCCGGGTTAGTCGCCCACGGCTCGGCCATGTATTCGTGAAAGCTGTTCCATTTGCATTCCAATGGGGAGGCGCGTGCGCCCTTAGCGCGAAATAGCCGAGCTCTGCGTGTGATAGGGCAGAACTCGGCAAAGGGCGCGTGGTAAAAAGTAGATTTTAGGGCATGTGCCAAAAACTACTTGAGGAGGAAGTCGGAGAGGGGAATGGTGTGGGCATCGCGATGCTCGGGATCGGCGATGTGGTCGGCAGGATAGCCGCAGACGAGCATGTGATAGGGATAGACGCCCTCGGGCAGGTTGAACCGCTCTCGGGCTAGCTCGGGCTTAAAATGGCATACCCAACACGTTCCCAGGCCTTGCTCCTCGGCCTCCATCATCATTTGATCGCAAACAATCGAGGTGTCGATAGCGCTGGAGTTCATCTGGTCATAGGGGCGAACCCAAGCGTCGTCGGTAACGCTGCAAATGAGGAAGATGAGCGGAGCGCCAAAGATGGACCCATCACGAGCAAACCGAGGCTGACAAGCAGCAGCCTTCTCCAGAAGCTCAGGCGTATCCAACACCATCACACGGGTTGGATGATTATTACAAGCAGAAGGAGCAATACGCCCAGCCTCAACAATGGCATCCACCACAGCCTGCTCCACAGAACGATCCTCAAACAAACGACAAGAATACCGAGACCGAGCCAAATCCATATACGACATACAAGCCCTCCAACAATTAAAAATCAAACAAACCCAAAGTAACCCAAAGAGTACCCAAAGCAGCAATCAGCCAAACGCTCATCAAGGGCCAAAGTGTCCGAACGGGTACCAAAGGTCCCTTCAGCCAAACCCCCATTGCGCTAAATCTATCAGCCAAAGTTCCAATGGTGATACGTAAGGCGAAGGGCCGGCCACGGTTTACTTTCGAACGACTCTGCAACGCAGCCGGAGTGAGAAAGCAAACCGTGGCCGGCCCTTCGCCGCCAGGACACGTATCCCCAATTAACTGTTCTTCATGACAATCGAATCCACGACATCGGCCACATTCTCGCAGCAGTCGGCGCAGTACTCCAGAAAGGCGTAGACGTCACGCCAGGCGATGACCTCGAGCGGGTCCTTGCCGTTGACGTGCAGGTTGCGCATGGCGTTGATGTAGAGCTCGTCAGCCTCGGACTCGATGGTGTTGATCTGGATGACGAGCTCGCGCAGGGTCTTGGACTTGCGGTAATTGGGAAGCTCGACCATCAGGTCCTTCATAGCGCGGCAGGCGTCGGTCACCTTGTGGGCGATGACGATGGCATCGGGATGGATGCTCTGGATGTTAGTGAAGTAGACGCGCTGCACGACGCCCTCGATACGGTCGAGCACGGTGTCGAGCGAGCAGCTCATCAGATCCAGATCCTCGCGCTCAAGCGGGGTGATAAAGGCAGTGAGCAAGGCATCCTCGAGCTCATGGTGCTTCTTATCGGCCGCATGCTCAATCGCATGCATCTCCTCGAGCATGCCGTGGATCTGCGCGGGGTCAAAGTTCTCAAAAATCTTGATGAGCAACTCTGCGGCCTGGACGGCAAGGTCGGCGCAGGCGACGTAGTTGTCAAAGTAGAACGAATCGGGTTTCTTTGCCATGGGTGGGTCCTTTCGAGGCGAAGACGGGTGGGCGAGGTATTGCGGTCCGGATGGACGCTCAGCGTGGCTAGAGGAGCATCATGAACAGCTTGGCCATGACAAAGCTGATGAGTCCGCAGGCGGGGAAGGTGAAGAACCAGGTGAACATCATGTCCTTGACCACGCCGAAGTTGATGGCCGAGAGGCGCTTGACGGCACCGACACCCATAATGGCGCAGGTCTTGATGTGCGTGGAGGACACGGGGATGCCGGTGAGCGTGGCAAGCAGCAGGTTTGCGGCGCCCGCCAGGTCGGCGGAGAAGCCCTGGTACTTTTCGAGCTTGACCATGCTCTGACCGACAGACTTGATGATGCGCTCACCGCCCACGCTGGTGCCGATGCCCATGGTGGCCGAGCACAGCAGCATGATCCAGATGGGGATGCCGGCGTCGCCGACGCTCGTCTGTCCGCTGGCAAAGGCGACACCTAAAAAGAGCACGCCGATAAACTTTTGTCCATCTTGCGCGCCGTGCATAAAGCTCATGGCCGCGGCACTTGCGATCTGAGCATATTTAAAGAAGACATTGGCACGTCGCCTGTTGGCGGCGGCGAAAAGAATCGAGACGAGCTTGCACAGGACCCAGCCCATGATAAAGCCCAGGCCGATGGAGAGCGCCAAGCCGTAGATGACCTTCATCCACTCGTGGACGTTGACGCTGCTCGCGCCGCCGAGGGCGATTGCGGCACCGGTCAGGCCGGCGATAAGGCTGTGGCTTTGCGAGGTGGGGATGCCAAAACGCGATGCCGTGGCGCCGTAGACGACGATGGAGAACAGCGCCGCGCAGAGGCACGCGAGCGCCATGGTGCTGTTTCCGCCAAAGTCGACGATATGTGAGATGGTGTTGGCGACGCTCGCGTTAAAGTGCGTCATGATGAGCACGCCGAGGAAGTTGAATGCGGCGCTCATGAGAATGGCTGCGCGGGCGGGCATGCAGCGCGTGGTGACGCAGGTCGCGATGGCGTTGGGCGCGTCGGTCCATCCGTTGACGAAGATAGCGCCGAGCGCGAGGATCACGGTGACGGCAAGGACTGGGTTCGACACAATTTGGCCGAGGAAGGCTGAGAACGTTACGTCCATATATGGGCTTTCTCGAAGTTTGCAGGCACGTTACAAAAACATGATAAATCGTATCACCTCCTGCGGGTTTCTTTACCGAGTTCTGATGGGAGAAGTGAATTTTTTGGCACTAACATTGAATATTTGCCCTGTTGACCGCGGGTGTTCTTTTTGCTAGCACGCCATGAGGACACGTGCGCGCCCCAACATCCCAAAACCACAGCCTGTTCGCTTTACAATATGCAAACATGCGTTCGATAATAGGAGGCATGGAATATCGACAGACAGATGGTAAAACTCGACGCGTGCACAAGCAGTATGTGGACGTCGTGGCCCGCATCCTCGCGGGCGGACAAGTCGTGCCGGTTACCGTCTGCTGGGTCGACGGTCGCTGTTTTACGATCGACGAGATTGTCTCATCCACCGGTTTTGGCCTAACGGTTCACGGCATTCGTACGGCAACCTATAAGGTTCGTTTTGGTGGGCATGCGACCGAACTGTATCTGGAAGAACAGGCGCGCGAGCGACCGGATGGCTCACAGGCCCATCTGATGCGTTGGTGGGTGTGGGCATTCGACCGTACGCTCGAGAGCGGGCGCCGCAGGTAAGAGCGCGCGGCATTCGGGTACAATGGCAGGAATCTTGTCACCTACGGCGCTGTCGCGGCGCTTTTGAAAGGACGATATTATGAACGATATCCAGGGTTATCAGAACGGCCCCATTGAGACCGGCGCAAGCCGTGCCAAGGAGATGTCGCCGCGTGCGTACAACCTTGCCATGTCTGCCCTGATCTTTTTGGGCTTTTGCGCCATGGGTGCCGGTGCTTACTTTACGAGCACCATGGCGTTTGCCCGCATGATGATGAGCGGCGCCGCCTTGCCGCTGGTCTTTGGCTCGTTTATTTTGACCATCGTCGGCATGGTCATGATGTCGGCCGCCGCGGGCAAGCAGTCTGTGGGTCTGTCCCTTGTGGGCTACGTAATCTTTGCGAGTACCTTTGGCCTGACCGCGTCGTTTGGCCTTGCCAATTACGACCTGCCCACCATCAACACTGCCTTTATCGCCACGGCCGCCATCACCTTTGTCTTTGGTGCGCTGGGCGTGACCTTCCCCAAGTTCTTCCAGCGTGTGTACGGCATTGGTTTTGGCATCCTGCTTGCCACGATTCTGGTCGAGATCGTGCTGATGTTTATGGGCGTCTCGCAGTCCATCACCGACCTGATCGTGATCGTGGTGTTCGCCGGCTTTATTGGCTACGACACCTATGTGGCCACGACGGTGCCGCCCACGCTGCCCAACGCCGTGCTCATGGCATCCAACCTGTTCGTGGACATCATCAACGTGTTCCTGCGCATCCTGAACATCCTTGGTCGTCGCGACTAGCGCGGGGCATTGCAGCGTTTCTTGTCGGACGCGGTAAAACGATGTGAAAGGCGGTCCTTCGGGGCCGTCTTTTTTGTGCACGACGGGGTATCATGGATGGGAAAAGCCGATAGCGGCAGAGACCGAGAAAGGTGACCACTTATGGCAGACGTCGACAACAGGAACCGTAACCGCAGGCCCAATCCCAAGCGCGAGGCCCGTGCCAAGGCCGCCGAGCGTCACGTGGCGACTGTGTCCGAAGCGTGCGCCAAGGATATCGAGCGCTCGCTTGCCGGCGTGCGCGAGTTCGATGGCATGCCTGCTGGATTTGTCGCGGCGATGAAGGCCAAGGCCCAAGCGGCCGACGCTGCCGAGGAACAGGTTGCCGAGGAGTCTGAGGCCGCCGAGGTCGCGTCCGTCGAGACCGAGGTTGCGGCCGAGCCTGCGCCCGCAGAGGAGGCCGCGGAGATCGAGCCCGCGCCTGCCGCCGAGAAGCCCGCTCCGCTCCTGCCCGAGGTCACCGTGCTCGACGCCTCTGCCACGCAGACCATTCTGGATAACGGCCGAGGCTACGCGCAGTTTTGCGACATGGCCGTGCTCGCCTTTGCCTCGTTCGCCAACCCGGGCGGTGGCTACATCCAGGGCTATCTGGGTCAGGAGGCCACGCTCTGCGCCGATTCGTACCTGTACAACGTCCTCGATAAGCAGCGTAAATGGTACGGCGAGAACCGTCGCCGCAACATCAACTGCGAGCTTTACCGCAACCGTGCGCTGGTGGTGCCTGCGGTGCGCTTCGACCGCAACCACGTGCATGCGTATGCCGATGTAATCGTTGCCGCCGCGCCCAACGCAAAGCGCGCTCGCCAGGAGTATCGCGTGGGTGACGATGCCCTGCTGGACGCCCTGCGCGATCGCATCCGCTTCGTGCTTGCCATCTGCGACGAGCTGGGTCGCGAGAAGCTCGTGCTGGGCGCTTGGGGCTGCGATAACAACGGCTTTGATGCCGAGACCGTGGCCGAGCTCTTCCGTAAGGAGCTCGCGTCGGGCGACTTTAAGGTCAAGCAGGTCTTCTTTGCCGTGCCTTCTACGCGTTGGGACGAGGATTTTGCCAAGTTCGAGCACGTGCTGGCAAACTTCCCCGAGCGCAACGAGGAGTCCTATGCCCAGGTTGCCGCTCGCGCTGCGGCTGCTCGCGCCGCCGAGCAGGCCCAGGCTGCCGCCGAGGACGATGAGGACGATGACGATTGGCGCAAGTACCTGTAATCGGTACGTGCCGACAGATAGGTCGAGCCGGCGGGAGGGCTGCTTCCGTCGGCTTTTTACTAAAGGAAGGGCTTACGATGAAAAACGTTCTGTGCTTTGGTGACAGCAATACCTATGGCTACGATCCGGCAGGTATGCGCGACGGCACCGCGGTGCGCTATGCGCACGATGTGCGCTGGTGCGGCGTGGCACAGCGCGACCTGGGCGAGGACTGGCACGTAATTGAGGAAGGCTTAAACGGCCGCACGACGGTGCGCGACGATATGTGCCATCTGGATACTAATCTCAACGGTATTCGCGCGTTGCCGATGCTGCTCGAGGCCCATAAGCCGCTGGATGCGATCGTGATTATGCTGGGCACCAACGACTGTAAGACGGTCTTTAACGTGACAGCTTCCGATATCGCCCGTGGCGCCATGGCGCTGATTCGCGCTGTCCGCGCGTTTCCGTGGACCGACGCTGCGCCTTGTCCGCGCATTCTGCTGATGGCTCCTATCAAGATCAAGCCGCAGATCGCCGATGTGTATATGACCGACTTTGACGAGCACTCCGTCGAGGCCTCGGAGCATTTTGCCGAATACTATAAGTATGTTGCCGAACAGTTTGGCTGCGACTTTTTGAATGCCGCCGATTTTGCCGAGCCGGGCGATATCGATTATCTGCACATGATGCCCGAAAGCCACGAGAGCCTGGGCCACGCCGTGGCAGCCAAGCTCAAAGAGATGCTCGGAGAGTAGCGCGGCCCAAAGCGCTACAAAAGTTCCCCTTGCGGCGGCTTGTTTCGTTGGTTTGTCTTGATCTGTAACAGTTGTAAGGCCGAAAACGGGCTAGATGTTACAGATCGAGATTATTTAGGTCGATATCGGTCGTTTGTCTCGATCTGTAACATCTAGGGTCGATTTTGCCGAGCTACTGTTACAGATCGAGATGTTTGTGGGAACCACCGCAAAGGTGTCTGCCCCCTTTGCGGTGGTTTTGGGCTGCGAATCTTAATACTGCCACATGTGGTTGACGGGACCGGAGCCTTTGCCCATGTCAAAGCCGGCGGCGAGAGCGCCCGTTAGGTAGGCCTTGCCGGCGTTGACGGCATCGGCAAGATCCATGCCCTGGGCCAGCGCGCAGGCGATGGCGGACGAAAGCGTACAGCCAGTACCGTGCGTGTTGCCGGTCTCGATGCGCTTGTGGCGGAACCACGTGGTGAGCGGATCGCCCAGATGGTTGCCCTCGTCATCGAGCGGCGCGGGCTCTGCTAGCACATCGTTGGCCTCGTTGACAAAATGCCCGCCCTTAACGAGAGACGCGCAGCCAAAGCGACGGGTGAGAAGCATGGCGGCATTTTGCTGCGTGCGCTCGGAATCGACCTCATAATCGAGCAGCGCCATGGCCTCGGGAATGTTGGGCGTGATAACGGTCGCCAGCGGGAACAGGCGGCGGATGAGTGCCTCAGCGGCATCCTCGGCAATGAGGCGAGCACCCGAGGTGGCGACCATGACGGGGTCGACGACGATATTTTGTGCGTCCCAGGCGCTCAAGCGGTCGGCGATAACCTCGATAATCTCGGCAGAGGAAACCATGCCGATCTTGACGGCGCTGGGTCGAATATCGTCAAAAACGGCATCGATCTGCGCCGCGACAATATCCGGGGAGATGTTCTGCACGGCGGTAACGCCCAGTGTGTTTTGCGCTGTGATGGCTGTGATGGCCGTCTCGGCATACAGGCGGTGCGCCGTGATGGTCTTGATGTCGGCCTGAATGCCGGCACCGCCGCTGGAATCGGATCCCGCGATGGATAGAACGGCAGGTACCTTGCTGCGATCTATGTTCGCTCCCTTGTCTGGTCGGATTCAAATGGGTCTTTTACCCCGCATTATAAAGAGGCCCAGGCCGGCGATATGCCGAACCCGAGCGCGAGATGCAATTTTTACGCAAATGCAAGCAAATGTTCACAGGTTAACAATTGGCAGGTGCTGCGGCGAGCCCATAGGCGATCGCGGCGATAAGGCTAGTCCTCCATGCCGAGATCGATCGTCGTACCCTCGAACACCTTGTTGACGGTGCGGACGGCGCACATCTTGCCGCACATGGTGCAGGTGCCCTCGGTGGCGGCGGGGGATTCCTCGTAGCGCTTCTTACCGGTGACCGGGTCGAGCGCGCACTTCCACATGGCGTCCCAGTCGAGCTTGCGGCGTGCCTGGCCCATCTTGTCGTCCATGTCGCGGGCGTGGGGCACCTTTTTGGCGATGTCGGCGGCGTGTGCGGCGATCTTGGTGGCCATGAGGCCGTCGAGCACGTCCTGGGCGTTGGGCAGGCACAGGTGCTCGGCCGGCGTCACGTAGCACAGGAAGTCGGCTCCGGAGCTGGCGGAGATGGCGCCGCCGATGGCGGCGGTGATGTGGTCGTAGCCCACGCCGATATCGGTCACCAGCGGCCCGAGCACATAGAACGGGGCGTTGTGGCACAGGCGCTTCTGCAGTTTCATGTTGGCGGCGATCTCGTCGAGCGCCATGTGACCCGGGCCCTCGACCATGACCTGGACGCCGGCGGCCCAAGCGCGCTTGCACAGCTTGCCCAGCTCGATCATCTCAGCGGTCTCGGTGGCGTCGTTGGAGTCGTAGAGGCAGCCCGGGCGGCAGGAGTCGCCGAGCGAGATTGTCACGTCGTACTCGTGGCAGATCTCGAGCACCTCGTCAAAGTACTCGTAGAACGGGTTTTCGTTGCCGGTGACCTCCATCCAGCCAAACAGCAGCGAGCCGCCGCGGCTGACGATGTTCATGAGGCGGCCGGTCTCCTTAAAGGTCTTGATGACCGACTTGTTGATGCCGCAGTGGATGGTCATGAAGTCCACGCCGTCCTCGGCGTGCGCGCGAACGACCTCGAGCAGGTCGTCCTTGGTGAGCTTGACCAGCGGCTTTTCCATGTAGCCGATGGCGTCGTACATGGGGACGGTGCCCACCATAAGCGGCGTCTCGTCGATGAGCTGCCGGCGGAACTGGCGCGTCTTGCCGGAGTTGGAGAGGTCCATGATGGCGTCGGCGCCAAAGTCCTCGGCAATCTTGACCTTCTTCCATTCCTCGGCGGCATCGGCCTTGTCGCCCGAGATGCCCAAGTTCACGTTGACCTTGGTGGACAGGCCCTCGCCGACACCAAAGGCGCGCATGCCCTTTTTGATGTGCACGATGTTGGCGGGAATGGCGATGCGGCCGTCTGCCACGCGCTCGCGGATGTACTCGGGGTCGCGATGCTCGCGCTCGGCGACCTCTTTCATCTGCGGTGTGATCTGCCCAGCGCGGGCGAAGTCGATTTGCGTGACGAGCTTGGGCTCAGTCTGTGTGCTCATTGGCACGGCTCCCTTCGTTGGCATTACCCATATCAGGTTTGCGGGTCAGGGCGGGCGCGCCCAGTCTCAGCCTGCCGTCTCGTCCTGCAAGCTCCCCGTTTATGTGGTGGGCTCAAGTATAGCTCGAATGGGTACGATTGACGCGATCAGCATGCCCGCAGGGAGGCGAACATGGAAGACAAGCATCTATATCGAGAGACGCAGTGGGACGTGTCGGCCGAGGAGGGCCGTGCGCACCATGGCCTTGTCGCGATTGGTTTTGCGGTGCTTGCCGTGCTGGTGATTGCCTTTTGTATCTGGACGTTTGGTGGTCGCGGCGGCGCTGCATGGGAGTTTGAGGCCGACGATGCCCTGCCGATCATGACAGTGAAGGTTACGGGCGGCAACACCGTTGCCGCGCCGGGCGACTATTGGTATCCGCACGACGAGTTTGTGCAATTGCAGTTGAGCGGTGGGTCCATTCCTGGTGAGGAAATCGAACGCGTGACGTATGATGCGACGCTCAAAACACTGACGGTGAAGCTCAAAGATCAAGGAGATGTGCCCACGACCATGGATATCGCCCTGACGGAATGGCGTCTTGAGCCTCCGTCGGGTGTTGCGGTGCCCGAGGTGGAGCACGTCAAGATTGCCTATCAGGACGGTTCGACAAATGAAATTGCCAAAGCCGACGGCTTGGCGGAATAGCGGGCTGTTCACCGAATGTCATGAACGCATGCCGAGGTGGAGTTCGGCGCTAGCGACAGGCTTCTAGAATGCCTGCTCGTTGATGAAGGCCAGGCTGTCTGGGGACGAGAGCTCGGGGACATAGCGGTAGCCAAGGTTGAACTCGGTAAGACCAGCGGCGTCCTCGACCTTGTTTTCCGCCATCCAGCGCACCATGGAGCCGCGTGCCTTTTTGCTGGCGGTCGATCGCTGGATGGGCTTGCCGTTGCGGACACCTTCGCCAAAGAGACAAGTGATGGTTGTGGCGTCGCCTGCGAGATGGGGTAGAACGGCCTTGGCGTACTCCACGCTGGCAAGGTTGACGACCGTGGTGTTGGAGCCGGTCGGCGCAATGGCGCATGCAAGTTTGTCGCCCCAAAACGCATAGAGGTCACGGGCGTTGTCGACGGCGAGCTTGGCTCCCATTTCGAGCCGATAGGGCTCAACGCCATGGAAAGGCCGCACGCATCCGTACAATCCGGAGAGGATCCAGAGATGGTTTTGCAGCCAGTCGAGTTGTGCGGCATCCATCACCTCGGGCGCCATGCTCTGGTATTGAATGCCGTGATAGGACATGACGGCAGGGGAGAGGTGACGGGCGAGTGCGGGATTGTCGAGATCGCCGTTTTTCAGGATGGGCCCGAACTCATGCAGGGTGTTGAGGCAAGGCCCCAACAGTTTGTCACTCACGTTCCATAGCGCTTGCAGGCCGCCGCCTTCATTTCGTTCGATATCTAGCAGTGCGCGGTGGAGGCGAGCCGTCTCGTGCGCAAAAGGTGGAATGCCCAGGACTTCAAAAGCATCTTGGGCCGCGCGCATCTGCTTGGCGGGCGAAA
>URDE01000013.1:0-28884 GCA_900546525.1 uncultured Collinsella sp. | reverse complement strand
GTGTTTTCACGCATTGGGGACAGACATGACGCACGCATGCGGCGTCCCGATCGGCTCCGGACACTCATTGGGGACAGACTTACATGAGTGTTTTCACGCATTAGGGACAGACTTACATGAGTGTTTTCACGCATTGGGGACAGACATGACGCACGCATGCGGCGTCCCGATCGGCTACGGCCCCTATCTCACGCTGCATCCTTCCAGCTTGCAGTAGCCTTGGTCACGCTTGTGGCGCCGATACCGGTGATACGGGCAATTTGCTTGACCGTGAGATGTGCCCGCCTGAGCCTCAGCAGGCAGGCATCGCGTTCGGGGCGTGGCAGGGCCTTGAGCAGCACAGGATCTATGCTCGGCAGGACTTCGCGCGCAACGGAAAGAGCCTCCTCATCGGGGATCCGCCGGCGCGGAAGAACCTCCACTGACCAGATGCGCCCGCCAACTTTCTTGAGATGCTCGCAATAGCGACGGGAGCCTCCGACAACATCGAGCATAGGGGCCGCATCACAGATGTCAAAGGGATCATAGCCCAGCTGATATGCCTTATAGCTTGACCAGCGGTACGCCTCGAGCGAGTCAAGCGCACCCTTCACGGGATTGAGATGAATATAGTCGAGCAGCTGCACTGCCTGCGTGTCCGACTCAACCGCGACCCGCGAATAGCGATTGTCAAACAGATGCCCCGTTCTCCCCGTTTTCCCATTGAAATACTTAGCATACGCCGTCAATGCGCACTGCATTGCCTTTGAAAGATTGTCAAACGGATCATCAACCATCAAATGGAAGTGATTGTCCATAAGGCACCAAGCCAACACCGCCACTTCATGGCGAGCGAATCGGTCCGAGATATCAGATAAGAACCGATAGCGGTCGGAGTCATCTTCAAAAATTATCTGTTTAGAATTGCCGCGGTCATAGACGTGGTAATAGCCGGTGAGAGAAACGGCGCGGGCACATCGGGGCATAGCCTCTCCTTTCAAAACTGTACAGGCAACACCTAAAAGGAGAGACGCAACGCGAAATGCTGAGCCTGTAACCTATTTATATCCAATGAGCGGCAATAACAGGCCCAGAACGGCAAAATGGCAAATCGATGTCTGTCCCAAATGAGTGAAAGCACTCATTTAAGTCTGTCCCCAATGAGCGGGGCGATGCGCAGGGCAGATAGATTTAGTTGAAACGGTTCATTTGATTGAAGCGTTTTAGTTTGTCTTTTACGGGAATCTGCCCGTTCACCGAATTATTTCTTGCTATCATGCATCTTGTAGGGTAAATCTCCGATCGCAAGGAGACACAAATGGTGAAAAAGTCACCGGAAAACACTACTCCCGCCATCGTGGACAACGTGGAGGCGCTTGAGGCCAAACTCAAATCTATGCGTGAGGCCCAGGCTAAATTCGCTGAGTACACTCAGGAGCAGGTAGACAAGATCTTCTACGAGGCTGCTATGGCCGCCAACAAGGCTCGTATTCCTTTGGCCAAGCTCGCCATCGAGGAGACCGGCCGTGGCGTTCTCGAGGACAAGGTCATCAAGAACCACTACGCCGCTGAGTACATCTACAACGCTTACAAGAACACCAAGACCTGCGGTGTCATCGAGCGCGACGACGCTTACGGCATCACCAAGGTCGCCGAGCCGATCGGTATCGTTGGCGCTGTCATCCCGACCACCAACCCGACCTCCACGGCCATCTTCAAGACGCTCATCTGCCTGAAGACCCGTAACGCCATCATCATCTCCCCGCACCCGGCAGCCGCCAAGTGCACCATCGCCGCCGCCAAGCTCGTTCTCGACGCAGCTGTCAAGGCCGGTGCTCCTGAGGGCATCATCGGCTGGGTCGACAAGCCGTCCATCGAGCTGACCAACATGGTCATGCGCGACGTCGACATCATTCTCGCAACCGGTGGCCCGGGCATGGTCAAGGCTGCTTACTCCTCCGGTAAGCCCGCACTCGGCGTCGGCGCCGGCAACACCCCGGTCATCATCGACGATACCGCGGACATCAAGCTCGCCGTCAACTCCATCATCCACTCCAAGACCTTCGACAACGGCATGATCTGCGCTTCCGAGCAGTCCGTGACCGTCATCGACACCATCTATGACCAGGTCAAGGCCGAGTTCCAGAAGCGCGGCTGCTACTTCGTCAAGCAGGGTGCCGAGATGGAGGCCCTGCGTGCCGCCATGTTCAAGAACGGCGCTCTCGATCACCGCATCCCCGGCATGGCTGCCGCCAAGATCGCCGAGCTCGCCGGCATCGAGGTTCCCGCCAAGACCAAGATCCTGATCGCCGAGGTCACCTCCACCGATCCCGAGAAGGAAGAGTTCTCCCACGAGAAGCTCTCCCCGGTCCTCGCTATGTATCACGCCAAGGACTTCCAGGAGGCCGTTGACAAGGCAGAGCACCTCGTCCTCGCAGGTGGCCCGGGCCACACCGCCTCTCTCTACGTGCACCCGGCACAGAGCGAGAAGATCGCTAAGTTCCAGCACGTCATGAAGGCCTGCCGCATCGTCATCAACACCCCGTCCTCGCACGGCGGCATCGGTGACCTCTACAACTTCGGCATGAAGCCGTCTCTGACCCTGGGCTGCGGCTCCTGGGGTGGCAACTCCGTCTCCGAGAACGTTGGGGTGAAGCACTTGATCAACGTCAAGACCGTGGCAGAGCGCCGCGAGAACATGCTGTGGTTCCGCGCACCCGAGAAGGTCTACTTCAAGAAGGGCTGCACGCCCGTCGCACTCGACGAGCTCGGCACCGTAATGGGCAAGAAGCGCGCCTTCATCGTTACCGACCAGTTCCTCTTCAAGAATGGCAACACGCGTGCCATCGAGGCCAAGCTCGATGAGATGGGCATCGCTCACGACTGCTTCTACGACGTTGAGCCCGATCCCTCCCTGCAGTGCGCACGTCGCGGCGCCAAGCAGATGACGCTCTTCGAGCCGGATGTCATCATCGCAGTCGGCGGCGGTTCCGCAATGGACGCCGGCAAGATCATGTGGATGATGTACGAGCACCCCGAGGCGAACTTCGAGGACATGGCCATGGACTTCATGGACATCCGCAAGCGTATCTTCACCTTCCCCGAGATGGGCAAGAAGGCCTACTTCGTCGCCGTCCCGACCTCTTCGGGTACCGGCTCCGAGTGCACGCCGTTCGCCATCATCACCGACAAGGAGACCGGCATCAAGTGGCCGCTCGCCGACTACGCGCTGCTCCCCAACATGGCTATCGTCGACGCCGACAACTGCATGACCGCCCCGCGCGGCCTGACCGCTGCCTCCGGCATCGACGTCATGACCCACGCCATCGAGTCCTACGTCTCCATCATGGCTTCCGATTACACCAAGGGCCTCTCCGAGCGCGCCGCAAAGCTCGTCTTCGAGAACCTCCCGAGCTCCTTCACCAACGGTGCCAAGGATCCGCACGCTCGCGAGGAGATGCACAACGCATCCTGCATGGCCGGTATGGCATTCGGTAACGCCTTCCTGGGCCTCAACCACTCCATGGCCCACAAGCTCGGCGCTTTCCACCATCTGCCCCACGGCCTCGCAAACGCAGTCATCCTGACCCGCGTCATGCGTTACAACGCCGCCGAGGCTCCTGTCAAGATGGGAACCTTCTCTCAGTATCCTTACCCCAACGCGCTGCACAACTACGCCGAGATGGCTCGTTACTGCGGCATCGACGGCAAGGACGACCGTGAGGTCTTCGAGAACTTCATCACCAAGCTCACCGAGCTCTGCGACTTCATCGGTGTCAAGCACACCATCGCTGAGTACGGCGTTGACGAGAAGTACTTCCTCGACACCCTCGACGAGATGACCGAGCAGGCATTCAACGACCAGTGCACCGGCGCTAACCCCCGTTACCCGCTGATGAGCGAGATCAAGGAGCTCTACCTTGACGCCTACTACGGCCGCGAGCCTCAGGACTACGCCGTCTGCTAGTTTTAGCACGGTTTTTAACGGCGGGGGTGCACGGGTGTTTCACACACCCCCGCCGTCGCTTCTATCGCATCGTTGAAAGGATGCAACCATGCTGCTACCCGATTCCAAGACCGAGCTCGTCCGCCGTGGCAACAAGGTCGTTTACGACCTGGGCGACAAGATCGTCAAGGTCTTTAACGAGACCAAGCCCGTCTCCGACGTGTTCAACGAGGCTTTGAATCTTGCCCGCATCAATGAGTGCGGCATCCGCAGCCCCAAGGCTCTCGAGGTTTCCCAGCTCGAGAACGCCAACGGCTGGGCGCTCGTGACCGAGAAGGTTGCGGGCACTACCCTTGCCGAGAAGATGACTGCCGAGCCCCAGCGCTTTGGTGAGTACCTCGAGATGTTCGTCGACCTCCAGATCGAGATCCACGGCTACACCTCCCCGCTGCTTAACCGTCAGCGCGACAAGTTCGCCCGCATGATCGACAGCCTTGATCAGCTCAATGCCACCACGCGCTACAACCTTCAGGAGCGTCTGGACGGCATGACCAAGGAGTTCAAGGTCTGCCACGGCGACTTCAACCCCTCCAACGTCATCGTCGGCGACGACGGCCAGCTGTACGTCTGCGACTGGGCACACGCCACCCAGGGCTCCCCTGCCGCCGACGTTGCCACCACCTACCTGCTCTTTGCCCTCAACAGCAAGGATCAGGCCGAGGCCTACCTGGAGCTCTACTGCGACCGCGCCGACATGCCCATGCAGGTCGTGCGTCAGTGGACGAGCATCGTCGCCGCTTCTGAGCTCGCTCGTAAGCGCAACGTGAACGATGAGTTCCTGAAGAACTGGATCGACGTCGTCGATTATCAGTAATATCTGAGCGATTCATTTCGCATCGGAGGCACAAAGGAAACCCCGCAGCTCATTTGGGCTGTGGGGTTTTCTGTTACCCGTCGAGCTGATTCACGCAACAAAAAGGACTGCCCCGCTTCTCATCCTAAGAGAGATACGGGGCAGTCCTGTAATTGCATCTAATAGCAGAAACGTCGATTAGCGACGGCCAGCCTTCACAAGCTCGGCAACCTTGGCGACGATCTCATCGATCGCCACGTCCTCACGCTCGCCGGTAGCACGGTCCTTGAGCTCCACCGTGCCATTCTTGAGACCACGCTTACCCAGAACGACCTGATACGGGAAACCCATAAGGTCGTTGTCGGCAAACTTAAAGCCGGGACGCTCGTCGCGGTCATCCACGACGACCTCGATACCAACGGCGCACAAGCCCTCGACGATTTGTTCGCAGACGGTCGCGCACTCCTCCTTCTTGGGATCGAGCGGAATCACCGCCACCTCGTACGGAGCGACAGAGACCGGCCAGACGATGCCATGCTCGTCATTGTGCTGCTCCACGACGGCAGCAAGCGAGCGAGACACGCCCACGCCGTAGCAACCCATGATCAGCGGTTTTTCCTTGCCGTCCTCATCCATAAAGGTGGCACCCATGGCCTCGGAATACTTGGTACCCAGCTGGAAGACCTGAGAGACCTCGATGCCGCGGGCAGCGGAGAGCGGCTTGCCGCAGTGCGGGCAGGGATCGCCGGCGACGACGGTCACCAGGTCGGCCCACTCATCGACAGTAAAATCGCGCTCGGGGCAAGCACCGGTAAAGTGGTAATCGACCTCGTTGGCACCGCAAGCCCACTGCTTGGACTCACGCAGGCTCTCATCGCAGACCAGGCGAATACCCTCGGGTAGGTTAACCGGTCCGATAAAGCCCTTATGCAGACCGTAGGTCTGGAGCTCCTCATCGGTCATCATGCGATAGCCCTTGCCAAAGACGTGCTCGGCCTTGCAGTCGTTGAGCTCATGATCGCCCGGAACGATGGTCACAACAGGCTTGCCCTCAGCGTCGATGAGAGCCAGGGACTTGCGTGTACCGTTCTCGGGGAAGCCGAAGAACTTGGCAACAGCCTCGATGGTGCCCATGCCCGGAGTCTCGACCTTGGTGAGTGTGCCGTCGCCGGGGCCCTCGGTCACAACGACCTTGGTGCTTGCAGCCTCGTCATCGGCAGCAAAGCCACAATCGTCGCAGTAGACCAGCGAAGCCTCGCCGGCGTCGGCCAGCGCCATGTACTCGACGGAGGTATCGCCGCCGATCTCACCGGAGTCGGCAACAACGGGCAGGGCCTTGATGTAGCAGCGCTCGCAGATGTTGGCGTAGGCCTGCTTCATCTTGTCGTACTCCTCCTGCAGACTCTCCTGCGTGGCAGAGAAGCTGTAGGCGTCCTTCATGATGAACTCGCGGCCGCGCATCAGGCCAAAGCGGGGACGGAACTCGTCGCGGAATTTATCCTGGATGTGATAGAGATTCACCGGCAGCTGCTTGTAGGAACGCAGCTCGTTGCGCACCAGGGCAGTCACGGTCTCCTCGTGCGTGGGACCGAGCACAAACTCGCGGCCGTGGCGGTCATCAAAGCGCACGAGCTCCTTGCCATAGGCATCGATACGGCCGGACTCGCGCCACAGCTCGGCATCGACCATGATGGGCATCATGAGCTCCTGGGCACCGGCAGCGTCCATCTCGTCGCGCACGATGTTCTCGATCTTGCGAATCGAGCGCCACGCGAGCGGCAGATAGGAATAGAGACCGGCGGCCTCCTTGCGAATCATGCCGGCACGAAGCAGCAGGCGATGGCTCGCAAGCTCGGCGTCGGCCGGATCCTCTTTGAGCGTCGGAGCATACAGCTTAGACATATACATTGCTCGAGTCATTTATTTCTCCTCAATAAGCTTGTCGACCTCGGCCATAAGCGCGTCGACAATTTGGTCCTCAGCTACTTTACCAATGATCTGGCCGTGCGAAAAGAGCAGGCCCTGACCTCGTCCGCAGGCAACGCCCAAGTCGGCGTCAGAAGCCTCGCCGGGGCCATTGACCGCGCATCCCATAACGGCGATCGAAAGCGGCGCGGAGTAGTTCTTAAGCCGCTCGGTGACCTCCTCGGCGATAGGAATAAGGTTGACCTGGCAGCGAGCGCACGTGGGGCACGAGACGATCTCGGGGCCACGGCGGCGAAGACCCAGCGACTGCAGGATACCCCAGGCGACCGGCGGCTCCTCGACCGGATCGGCCGTGAGCGAGACGCGCATGGTGTCGCCAATGCCCTCGGAAAGCAAAATTCCCAGGCCCACAGAGCTCTTAATGGTGCCCTGGAGCTTGGTTCCGGCCTCAGTCACGCCCAAATGAAGCGGAACATGGGGGATTTCGCGCGACAGGGCACGATAGGTGTCAAGCGTCGTGGACACGCTATGAGCCTTGGCGGAAAGCACGATATTGGTAAAGCCGCGATCCTCAAAATGTTTGACGAAACGCTCGCTCGACATCACAAGCTTTTCGGGCTGTGTAAGGTCATCGCGCACGGCGATATCCTGCTCAAGCGAGCCGGCGTTCACGCCAATGCGAATCGCGCACCCAGCGGCGCCCGCGGCATCGATCACGGCATCGACCTTGGTCCAATCGCCGATGTTGCCGGGATTGATGCGGAGCTTGGCGGCACCGGCCTTAACGGCGCCAATGGCGAGCTTATGGTTAAAGTGGATATCGGCAACGATCGGCACCGGAGACTCGGCACAAATCGTGCGAAAGCCCTCAAGCGCAGCCTCGGTGGGCACGCTCACGCGCACAACATCGCAACCCGCCTGGGCAAGTGCACGCACTTGCGCAAGCGTTGCCTGGGCGTCGGCGGTATCGGTGCAGGTCATGGACTGAACCACCACCGGAGCGCCGCCGCCTATCTGCACGTCGCCCACAAACACGGGGCGCGTCAGCTCGCGCGGCAAAGGATGGGACAAAGACAATCCAAACACTCCCCTACAAAATAAATCGAAGGACGTCGGAACGAAGCATATAGACAAACAGCAGCGCAAAGAGCGCGATGCCGACATAACTGACGATTGTCTGCACCTTGAGTGGCAGCTCGCGACCGGCGACCTTTTGAATGATCTCGATAACCAGCTTTCCCCCGTCGAGCGGCGGAATGGGCAGCAGGTTCATAAAGCCCAGCGAGAACGAGATGAGCGCGGCAAACGTTAAGAATGTCGCGGGACCGGCGGCAGCCGCCTGAGAAGACATGACGCTGATGCCAACAATCGAGCTGGACTGATCGAGTATCTCCATCGTATGCTGCGGTTGCAGCAGACGCATAACGCCCTCAGCAGTCTGCTGAACATAGGAGAACGACAGGCGCGCCGAGGTGATAGGGTCCAAATGGACCACCTGCGTAGAGGCATAAACGCCCAAACGCTCATCCTCCTTGAGCGCGACAGAGGTCGTAAATTTCTTGCCGTCGTGCTGATACTCAATGGCGATATCGTCCTTGCCGGCGGCCGCTCCGATCGCATCGTACACGTCCATCCAGCTGGAGCAGGACACACCATCGACACTAAGAATCGTGTCGCCGGCCTCGATGCCCGCCTTGGCGGCTATCGAGCCTTCTTCGACCTGACCGATCACATTGCTATCGACCGGCACCGATACGCCGGCGATAGAGTAGATGCTCATAAGCAGCAAAAAGCCCGTCAGGATATTGACGAGAATGCCCGCGAGCAGCATAAAGGCACGCTTGAGAAAACCCTGGCCCAGATAGGTATGCGAACGCTCCTGCTCAAGAAACTCGGAAGCGGCGACCGGCAGCCCCCACACATCGCCCTCGGCAGTCGCATGCTCTCGATCGAACTTGCGGCCGTCAAAGGTGGTATATCCTGCAGCATCGCGCGGCAGCGTCTGGTACCTAACCGGATAGTAGCTGGGTGAAGGCTTCTCCCCTTCCTCGTACCAAGGCGCAATGGAACCCCAGCCCAAAAGCAAGGCACAAGCCTCGAGAACATCCTCCTCGGGCAGCTCCAGCTCGACGGAAAGATCTGCAACCGAAACGCGACCATGACGATAGATCGCCGCAAGCACACGGTCGGCGCACGAGGCATCGGTCGGGTCCATACCGCAGATAGCGGCATAACCACCCAGCAGCAGCGGCGTCACGCCAAACTTGGTACCGATGCGACGCGACGTATGGTGAATGTCGAAGCGGAACGGCAGGCCCAAGAAAAACTCGGTGACACGCACGCCGCACGCACGAGCCGCCAAAAAGTGGCCGCCCTCATGCAGAAACACGAGGACGGATAGCATCAAAAGGCCCCAAAAAACCGAGGAAAGAACACTCAGAACAGTATCCATAAAACGAAAAGCAATCCTTACGATGAGGAACGGGTTGCAGCAAGCACCTCGGCGGCCTTGGCGCGAGCCCACGTATCGATATCGCGAAGCTGCTCAAACGATGCGACCGCCTGCGTATCGTGTGCATCCATGCACGACTCCACGATGCGGTCGATATCGGTAAAGGTGCAGGCATCGTGCAGGAAGGCATCGACAGCAACTTCGTTGGCGGCATTCAGTACGCATGGCATGGTGCCGCCCGTCTTGCCGGCGCGCTCGGCCAGCGCCAGGCAGCGGAACGTGTCCATATCGGCCGCGTCGAAGGTAAGCTGCCCCAACTCACGAAAATCGATTCGCGGCGCCGGAGTATCCCAGCGCTTGGGATACGAAAAGGCAAACTGGATGGGAATGCGCATGTCGGACGCACCGAGATGCGCCATCACGGAGCCGTCGGCAAACTCGACCATCGAGTGGATCTTTGACTGGCGCTGAACGACCACGTTGATAAAGTCGAGATCGCACCCGAACAGGTGCATCGCCTCGATACGCTCCAAGCCCTTATTCATGAGGGTCGCAGAGTCGATGGTGATCTTAGCACCCATGGCCCACGTGGGGTGTGCCAGCGCATCGGAGCGTGTCACGCAATTGAGCTCGTCGCGCGTACGGCCAAAGAACGGACCACCCGAGCAAGTGAGCCAAATGCAATGAGCCTCGCGCGGATTCTCCCCCAGATAGCACTGGTAGATGGCGGAGTGCTCGGAGTCGACCGGAATAAGCTGACCGGGCTGCGCCAACGGCATCAGCAGGTCACCGCCGACAACGAGGGACTCCTTGTTAGCAAGTGCAAGACGCTTGTTCGAGGTCAGGGCTGCATGGCTCGCTTCGAGCCCGGCGGCGCCCACAATGGCAACAAGCACACAGTCGACGTCATCGCGACGCGCGAGCTCACAAACCGCCTGCGCACCAACACCGAGCTCGGTGCCCTCGGGCAGCTCCTGCAGCACAGCGTCCGTACCGTGGGTGGTGTCGGCCACGGCAACGGCCGGAACCGAAAACTCACGGGCAAACGCAACGAGCTCCGAGGTGCTGGAGTTAACGGACAGTGCCGTCACCTGCAGTCGATCGGCATGCTGACGGCATACATCAAGTGCCTGCGTACCGATAGAGCCCGTACAACCCAGGATGGCAACGCGAAGACGCCCATCGGGGCCGTACGTCGTCTGAAAGGCCATTACAGCACGCCTCCGATCATCAAAAGCAGCTGCGCGGTAATGCAGCCAAAGATAAGCGAGTCGCTACGGTCGAGCATGCCGCCATGGCCCGGAATCAGATTGCCGGAATCCTTGACGCCCACGCCACGCTTGATGCGTGACTCGATGAGGTCGCCGATAACGCCCAGGATGGACACGACCACGCCGCACAGCAGCGCATAGGGCAAGCTCAGCTTATAGAAATGGGTCGCCCACAAAATAAGCCAGATGAGAACCGAGCCCAAGATGCCGCCGAAAAAGCCCTCCCAGCTCTTTTTGGGAGAAATCTTGGGGACCATCTTGTGCTTGCCGATACGGCTACCCACGATATAGGCGAACGAATCGGAGACCCAGAGAGACGCGCAAACACCCACCGAAAGCAGGGCGCCGGCAAAACCGGGCACGGCATCGCGCAGCAGCACGATGGCCGACAGCATAAAACCGGTGTAGATGGGGCCCATGAGCGTCACGGCTACATCGGATATACGGGTACGCGACGACCAGACGTACCAAATACCCACCGCAAGCATCAGTGCAAAAAGCAGGGCATTCAACAGCAGCGAGTCGCCCAGCGCCGAGAGCGGAAAGAGCACGGCGGCAGCGATACCCAGGCGCTCGTTGGCCACCTTGCCATCGAGCTTCGTCATGCGGAAAAACTCATAGCAGCACAGGCCGCTCATGACGGAGACGAAGATAGCAGTGGGAACGATACCCAAAACCAAGCAGAGAATGAACACGACGGCGTAGACGATACCTGCGGCGGCGCGGGTAATAAAGCCGGCCAACCACGAAGTCGTAGCCGCGCCGCTCTTGGCGGAAGGCGCCTTGGGAGTTGACGTCTTGGGAGCAGACGCCTTGGGACGATCGGACACGATTAAGCCTCCTCGGTCTTGCTCAGTCCACCAAACCTACGGTCGCGGCCCTGGTAGGCCAAAATGGCGTCGACAAGGCCCCAGCGATCAAAGTCGGGCCAATAGGTATCGGTGACATAAAACTCGGAATAGGCAACCTGCCACAGCAGATAGTTCGAAAGGCGTAGCTCGCCGGAGGTGCGAATCACAAGCTCCGGATCGGGCAGCCCAGCGGTGTAGAGATGGGAGGCAACCATATCATCGTCGATGGCGGCAGGGTCGATCTTGCCGGCAGCGGCGTCGAGCGCAATCTGACGGACGGCACGGGTGATCTCGGCACGGGCGCCGTAATTGACGGCAAGCGCCAGCGTCATGCCGGTGTGGTCGGCACACTCGGCAAGACCGCGCTCAAAGACATCGCGGGTCTTCTTGGGCAGTGCGGAAATATCGCCCAAAAAGACAACGCGCACGTTTTCACGCTTAAGCAGCGGCAACTCATCGATAAACGTCTTGGCAAACAGATGCATCAAAACGTTGACCTCGTGCTGTGGACGATTCCAGTTTTCGGTGGAAAACGCATAGGCCGAAAGGACGTCGACTCCCAAGCGCACACATGCGGTAATAATCTCGCGCAGGGAGACGATACCGGCCTTGTGGCCCTCGGTGCGGGCAAGACCGCGCGCCGTGGCCCAGCGACCGTTACCGTCCATGATGCACGAAATATGATGCGGAATCTTATTGAGGTCAAGGTCGGAAAAACCGACGCCCGCAGGGGCGTCGGCAAAGTACTCGACCAGTTTGTTCTCGTCGTATTGCACCTTAGATCTCCATGACCTCGGCTTCTTTTTCCTTCAGAAGCTCCTCGACCTTGGCAACATACTCATCGGTATGCTTCTGGACCTTGGCCTGCTCGCGACGGACATCGTCCTCGGTGAGATCTTCGTCGCGCTCGAGCTTGTTGTTAAAGTCGCGACGGATGTTGCGAATGGAGACCTTGGCCTGCTCGGCATACTCGCGGCACTCCTTGACGAGCTCGCGACGACGCTCCTCGGTGGGAGCCGGGAACGGCAGGCGCACGACGGTACCGTCAGAGTTGGGGGTAATGCCCAGATCGGAAGCGCTGATAGCCTTCACGATGGCGTTGACGAGCGCCTTATCCCAGGGCTCGATGAGCAACATGTGGGCCTCGGGGGTCTTAACGGCGGCAACCTGGGTAACCGGCGTGGGGACACCGTAGTAATCGACCGAGATGTCGGACAGAATGTTAGCGTTGGCGCGGCCCGTGCGAACCTTGGAGAAGTTGTGCTTGAGGGACTCGAGCGACTTGTCCATGTGGGCGGTGATGTTCTCTGCCATGCTTAATCCTCCTGATAGACGAGCGTGCCGACGGGCTCACCCGAAAGCGCGCGCTTGACGGTGTCCTCGCCATCGATGTTGAGGACCAAAATCGGCATACGGTTATCCTGGCACAGTGCCGTAGCTGTGGAATCCATAACCTGCAGACCGCGGACGAGAACCTCGTGATAGGTAATCTTGTCAAAACGGACGGCATCGTCGCACTTGACAGGATCCTTGTCGTAGATACCGTCAACCTTGGTGGCCTTAATCAGGACCTCGGCACCAATCTCACAGGCACGAAGAGCCGCGGCGGTGTCGGTCGTAAAGTACGGATTGCCCGACCCGGCGGCAAAAATTACGACGCTGCCCTTGGAAAGGTGGTTGATGGCGCGACGGCGAATATAGGGCTCGCAAATCTCGTTCATCTGGATAGCGCTCATCACGCGGCAGGGAACATCGTTGTGCTCGAAGGCATCCTGCAGGGCGAGCGCGTTCATAACGGTTGCCAGCATGCCCATGTAGTCGGCCTGGGCGCGCTCCATGCCACCGGCAGCGCCGGCCATGCCGCGGAAAATATTGCCGCCGCCGACAACAACGCCAACCTCATGGCCAACGGCGAGCAGCTCCTTGACCTGCTTGGCAAGGTGGTCGGTAACCTTGGGGTCGATGCCATATTGGCCGTCGCCCATCAGTGCTTCGCCGGAAAGCTTAAGAAGCACGCGTTTATATCGGATGTCGGACAAAGCGATCCTCCTTTAATTAGACTCTCAATATGATAGCAAAGGCTCTGATAAGAGCCATGAAAAAGCAGGCTGTGAGTAAAACCCACAGCCTGCTCATTACCAGCTACAAGAGCTTATTTACTCGCCACGGACCAGACGGTCGAAGGCAACGACGGTAATGGTGTCGCCGAGCTCCTTGGAGACCTGCTCAGCGTACTTCTTGATGGTGAGGGAGCTGTCCTTAATGAACTCCTGCTCAGTGAGCACGGACTGCTTGTAGAACTTCTCCAGACGGCCAACAGCCATCTTCTCCTGAATGGCCTCGGGCTTGCCGGACTCGGCAGCCTGAGCCATGTAGATCTGCTTCTCGTGCTCGACGGTCTCAGCCGGAACCTGATCGCGGGTAGCGCAGATCGGGGCGACGGCGGCAACCTGAAGGGCGACGTCGTGAGCGAAGGTCTTGAAGGACTCAGCCTGAGCGGTCTCGGCCTTCTCGAAGGCGAACTCGACGAGGACGCCAATCTTACCACCCATGTGGATGTAAGAAGCAAGAGCGCCGTTCTCGGCCTTGCGGGCGGCGAAACGAGAGATCTTCATGTTCTCGCCCATGATGTGAATCATCTCGGTGAGCTCGGAGGAAACGGTCTCCTCGCCCATCGGCTTCTCGAGCAGAGCGTCGACGTCAGCCGGCTCGGTGGTGGCGACAACCTCGGCGACCTTGGAAGCAAAGCCGGTGAACTTGGCGTTGGAGCCGACGAAGTCGGTCTCGCAGGAGAGCTCGAGCAGAGCGCCGGACTTGCCGTCCTCGGAGACGAACGCGGCGACAGCGCCCTCGTTGGTCTCACGGCCAGCCTTCTTGGCAGCCTTGGCGAGGCCGTTCTTGCGCAGAACGTCGACGGCGGCGTCCATGTCGCCGTCAGCCTCGACGAGAGCCTTCTTGCACTCCATCATCGGGGAGTCGGTCATCTCGCGGAGCTGCTTGACCATAGCGGCAGTAATCTGGGCCATTGTGGTTCCTTTCAAAGAGATGAAAAAGACTTAAATAGGACTGATTTACTCGGCCTTGGGCTCGGCGGCCATCTCGGCCTCGGAGACCTGCTCCTTACCGGAGCCAGCGAGACAGGCGTCGGCCATGAGTTCGCACATAAGGGTGACAGCGGAGATGGCGTCATCGTTGCAGGGGATGCCGTACTCGACCTCGTCGGGATCGGAGTTGGTGTCGATCAAGGCGACGACGGGGATGTTCAGGCGCTGGGCCTCCTTGATGGCGTTCTCCTCGCGCTTGGTGTCGATGACGAAGAGAGCCTGGGGCAGACCCTTCATGTCGCGGGCGCCACCGAGGTTGGTCTGGAGCTTAGCGAGCTCCTTGCCGAGCACTGCCTGCTCCTTCTTGGGCAGCACTGCCATGCGGCCGTCCTCGACCATGGCCTCGAGCTCCTCCATGCGGTTGATGCGGGAGCGGATGGTGACGAAGTTGGTCAGCATGCCGCCGAGCCAACGCTGGTTGATGTAAGGCATGTTGGCGCGCTCAGCGGCGTTCTTAACGGCCTCCTGAGCCTGCTTCTTGGTGCCGACGAACAGCACGTTGCCGCCCTTGGCGACGTTCTTGACGAAGGTGTAGGCCTGGTCGGCGTCAAGGATGGTCTGCTTGAGGTCGAGGATGTAGATGCCGTTGCGCTCACCGAAGATGAACGGCTTCATCTTGGGGTTCCAGCGACGGGTCTGGTGACCGAAGTGGCAGCCGGCCTCGAGCAGGGTGCGGATATTAATCTTGGTAGCCATATTAAACCTCCTGTGGTTTGCCTCCGCGCGGGGTCATCCTCCAAAACCAACCCGGACATGTGCTACCAAAGCCCGGGCACCACGGTATGAAGTAGCCGCGCGTGCGTGATAAAAACCTGTTGCCGTGAAGCAACCCGATGAATGATAGCAGGATTGCCTCTTCCTGCCAACCCGCAATCAAAACCACACACCTCGGTGCGGCGCGGGAGGCCCTTCTCCTACTCGCCGCGGGGATGGGCCTGACTCACGGCGCGTTTGAGTCGGTCGGGCGTGAGATGCGTATAGATCTGCGTCGTGGACAAACTCGCATGCCCCAGCAGCTCCTGAACCGAGCGCAGATCCGCGCCGCCCTCGAGCAGGTCAGTCGCAAAGGTGTGGCGCATCGCATGCGGAGCGATGTCGGCAGGAATGCCGGCAAGTGTCGCAAGCATATGGAACCGCCTCCTGAGCATGGCGGCACTCATGCGGTTTCCGCGCGCCGAGATAAACAGCGGATGCACGCCGTTCGCATCGTCGCTGCGCTTTGCCTGCGCAAGGAGCTGTAGCCTCCCTTCCTCAATATAGCGGCGGGTAGCCTCGAGAGCGCGCCGATAGAGGGGCACGATCCGCTCCTTGCTCCCCTTGCCCCAAAGTCGCAGCGTTCGCTCTGACCAAGCAATGGACTCCACGTTGAGCGCCGCGAGCTCCGAGATTCGCGCGCCGGAGGCATAGAGCAGCTCGAGCATCGCCGCATCACGCAGCCCCGCAGGCGTCGAGGTGTCGGGGGCCTCGAGCAACGACTCGACTTGCCGGGTCGTCAGCACACCGGGAAGATCGCGCGGCAGCTTGGGCGAGGATATCGCCGAGACCGCATCGCCCTCAACGATTCCCTCGGCAGCCATCCACCGATAGAGCGAGCGAATAGCAGACAGGTGTGCCGCAAGGGTCCGAGCCGCCACCTGGCCACGCGACAGCTCGGCCAAATAGGAGCGAACGGTCCGTACGTCGGCGACGCGAGCGTCGATGCCCTCACGGTCGCACCACGCGGCGAAGCGCTCGAGCCGCGAGGCGTAGGCGGTTACCGTATTGGGAGCGAGTCCTTCGACGCGTGCGATGTAGGCAAGGAACGAGTCGACGGCATCGTACAGGTCAAAAGCTATGACCTCTCGCCTCCAAACAGATCGGAGCGCGATTCCAGATAGGCATCCAGGGCCTTGAGGGCGCGGTCCGCGTAGGCCTGGTAACGATCGCGCTTGCTGCGACGCTTACCGTCCTCGAGCGGCGGCACAAGACCAAAGTTGACGTGCATGGGCTGGTAGCCCACCGTAGCCGGATCGGTCGCATACCCAACAAGCGCGCCCAGGGCGCCCACGCGCGGCAGCTCGACGCCCGCGGCCCCGATGGCCTCGGCATAGGTGTTGAGCGCAGCGAGCAGACCCGTCGCCACGGCCTCCATGTACCCCTCGGTACCAGTAATCTGACCGGCAAGGCGCACTCTCGTGCCGGGAACGGCAAAGGTGCCATCGAGCACGTGCGGCGCATCGACAAAGGTGTTGCGGTGCATGACACCGTAGCGGAAGAACTCGGCGTTCTCCAGGCCGGGAACCATATGGAAGACGCGCTTCTGTTCGCCGAAGGTCAGGTTGGTCTGGAAGCCAACCAGATTATAGGCCGTCTTCTCCTTGTTCTCGGCGCGCAGCTGTATCGCCGCCCAGGGACGGCGACCGGTGCGCGGGTCGGTGAGCCCGACGGGCTTCATGGCGCCAAAGCGGATGGCGTCCTTGCCCGTGCGCGCGACCTCCTCGGCGGGCTGGCAGGCCTGGAACAGGTCCCCGCCCTCAAAGTCCTTGAGCACCACGCGATCGGCCGTGGTGAGCGCCTCGATAAAGGCCTCGTATTCTTCCTTGTTGAGCGGGGCATTCAGATAGTCGCCACTCCCCTGCTCCTCGTAGCGCGACTGCGAGAACAGCACGTCCATATCGAGCGTCGAGGCATCGACAATCGGGGCGGCCGCGTCAAAGAACGCCAGGGCGTCACCACCGACAAGCTTCATGACCTCCTCGCTCAATGCCGGCGAGCACAAGGGACCCGCGGCGATAACCACATGACCCTCGGGGATCTGGGTGACCTCACCGTGGACGACCTCGATATTGGGGCGGGCGGCAACCTCGGCCTCGACGAGCTCGGAAAACTTGACGCGGTCGACCGCCAGGGCGCCGCCAGAGGGAACGGCCGCACGATGAGCGCAGTCGAGCAGCACCGAGCCCATGCGCTCGAGCTCGGCCTTCAGCAGGCCGGCGGCAGAATCGGGACGGGTCGACTTAAACGAATTGGAGCAGACGAGCTCCGCCAAGTGATCGGTATGGTGGGCAGGAGAGCTCACCTGCGGGCGCATCTCGCACAGCTTTACGGCGAACCCGCGATCTGCCAGCTGAATCGCGCATTCCGATCCCGCCAGACCGCCACCGATAACCGTCACCTGATCAAACAGCATCTGCAAACACCTTTCTAATTGACACGTTTTCCATTGTGACCGAAGGGCGTCTGGGCGTGAAGGGCAAACTTGGAGGGCGCATACCTTCCATCCATCATGCGCTCGATGAGGCCCTCGAGCTCGAGCGAGCCCAGGAGCTTGAGCACACCGACGGCATCGAGGGAGACGAGTGTGGCGATGTCTTCAACCTTGAGCGGCGAGGCGATGAGGGCATGCATCACAGTCTGCTGTGTGGCATCCAGGTCGGCGATGCCGGGCGCATCGGGACGCGAATAGCGCAGGGTACCGTAGATTCGAGAGATGGCCATCTCGATGGACTCCTCGTCAATAATGCAGCAGGCCCCGTTGGCAATGAGGTAGTTGGTACCGCGCGACTCGGGTGACAAAATCGAACCCGGCACGGCAAGAAGCTCGCGCCCCAGGTCCATGGCGGCCTCCGCCGTCGAGAACGTGCCCGAAGGCATGCCAGCCTCCGACACGAAGAGCGCCTGCGAAAGCGCGGCAATCACCCGGTTACGCCGCGGGAAGGCAAACTTACGTGGCCCCATACCCCAAGGCGAGATGGACACGACCGCGCCGCCCGTATCGATCGTGCGCGCGATGAGCCCCGCACTCGAGCGCGGGTAGACCACGTCGGCGCCCGTACCCAACACAACGACGTGCCTGCCACCGGCGTTGACCGCGGCCCAACCCGAGGCCTGGTCGCAGCCGACCGCGCCGCCCGAGACCACCGTCACCCCCGCTTCCACGGCAACCTTGGCTGCAAGCTCCGCGACGGCAAGACCGTAGGGAGACGCCTTGCGCGCACCGATAATCGAGAGCGCCGGCGTCGAGAGCACCTCCGGGTCGCCACGGACGAACAACGTCTGCGGCACATCGGAAAGTTCCAGAACAGTAGCGGGAAACAGCCCATCACCGGGATGCAGTTCATAGCGGACCTCACCCATCACTGGTCCCTCCTTCCCTGATACATCGCGGCCTCGAGCACATGATCTTGCGTCACCCGCTCGCTTTCGGCGACATCGGCAATCGTGCGCGCGATGCGAACCAGGCGCACGATGCCGCGCCCCGTGAGATGAGTGCGTTTCGACAGGCCAAGTACGCATGTCTCGGCGGCCTCGTCGAGTGCAAAGGTCGACACGACGCCGTCAATGGACCGTGACTCATCGTGCTCGGCCTCGGCATCCGCATCATCCATACGGGACTCGCGCCAGGCACGAAAAGCCCGACCGCGGACAACGTAGTCGCGCAGCTCGGCCGATGACATGCCCTCGGCGCCCTCGATAATCACCTGCGGATCGGGGCGGGTCACATCGAGCATCAGGTCGATACGGTCGGCCAAGGGACCGCGCAGCTTGGACCGGTAGCGCTCGACCATCGATGCCGAACAGCGACACGGAACCTCGCGATCGCCCAAAAAGCCGCAGGGACAGGGATTGCTCGCCGCAAGCAGCTGAAAGCGCGAGGGAAACGTGAAGGCACCGTCGACGCGTACGATCCTGACATAGCCGCGCTCGATAGGCTGACGAAGCGTCTGCAGCACACCGGTGGGAAACTCTGCAAGCTCGTCCAAAAAGAGCACGCCGCCATGGGCAAGGCTGATCTCGCCCGGATGCACCGGGCGCCCTCCGCCAATAAGGCCCGCTGTCGAAATGCTGTGATGGGGGCTTCGAAACGGCCGATGCCCCGCAAGCAGGCCATCGATGTTCTCACCCAAGACCGAATGAATGCACAGCGCCTCCTGCTGATCCTCGACGGAAAGCTCGGGCAAGATACCCGTCATGCGGCGCGCAAGCATGGTCTTGCCCGATCCCGGAGACCCAATCATGAGCAGGCCCAGCTCCCCCGCCGCCGCAAGCGCCATGCCGCGCTTGGCGACCTCCTGCCCCAACACGTCGGCATAATCGAGCTCGGGCTCAAAGGTGGCCTCGACGCCGTCGGAATCCAGATAGTGCCGAGCCGCCTCGCCCATACCGTGGGCAAGCTGCGACAGATGGTCGATAAAACCGCAGTCGACGCCCGCAAGCGGAACATGCTGGTCGGACCTACCGGCGATAAAAGACAACCCCATGTCGCGAGCCAGCAGCTGGAACGCCACCTCGCCCTTGACGGGAAGCACCGTGCCATCCAAGCCGAGCTCACCGGCAATGAGGCAGCGGTCGAGATTGTCGCGGGGAATCTGCCCGTCGGCTGCAAGCACCGCAATGGCTATCGGCAGATCAAAACCACTACCGGTCTTTCGGATATCGCCCGGCGCCAGATTGACCGTAATGCCCGAGCGCGGGATCTCGAATCCGGCAGAGCGCATCGCGCAGCGAATACGTCCACGCGACTCCATGACCTCCATGCTCGGGATGCCGAGCATCTGGATGCCCGGGATGCCGCCCGCAAGCGATACCTCGACCGTGACGGGAATCGCCTCGACGCCGCGGATACAGGCAGCGTGGACGGCAAAGGTCTCGAACGCCATCACGACACCTGCCAATCGAACGCATTGTACTGGTGCTCGATCTCGGCGATATGCCCGCCGCGAATGGTGACGCCCACGGCATCGAAGCGGATCGCCTTGAGCGGATAATGCTCCATGAGATAACAACTCGCGATGCGACGATAGCGCCGCTGCTTTTGGGCGTTCACCGCTTCCTCGGGAAACACTCGCGTATCGCAATCCAGCGCAACACGCCTGGTCTTGACCTCGGCCATCACCACCACATCGTCGAGCTCGTCGAGCAGCACCAGGTCGGCCTCGCCCTCCGAGCATCGATAGCCTTGTTCCAGCAATGCATAGCCGCGCTCGTTAAAGTAATCGATTGCGATAAGCTCGCCCAGCATACCGAGCTCGCGAGGACTGAGCCCCTTGATAAACTCAGGCGTGATCGACCCGCAATCGAGCTCCCCCTCTTCCCAACGTTCCTTGAGCTGCTGCGTCTTGCTCATTTTGGCTGCGGCACACATGGGGTCTCCTTTCCCACTCCCTGCATTGCCTCGATAATGAGGGCAGGTTTCATGCGGGTAAGTACCGGAAGCAAACCGAAAACCAACCAAATGCCGACAAATGAGGGGCCGCGCGCAACAATAGCGTTGCACACGGCCCCTACCAGCAGGTTTATAGAACCCTTAAGGTCCCAGTCTCCACAATTGGCCTAAAAAAGGCGCTCAGTCTGCAGAAAGTTTCCGCAAAAGCTCACACGGTGCAGCGGAGAAAGACCATGTTTGCGAATGGCCTCAATGTGTTCGGGGCTCGCATAGCCTTTCGATTCGGCCAAATGGTACTCGGGATACTCGGCGTCGTACTCGACCATCATCTCGTCACGCGTGACCTTTGCCATGATGGATGCCGCGGCGATGCAGGCGATCTTGGCATCGCCCTTGACCACGTCGCGCTCATGGGGCACGGCGCCCAGGGGGTTACCGTCCATAAGCACGCAATCGGGCTCAAGCCCCGTATCTGCCACCGCACCCGCGACAGCGGCTCGAATGGCGCGGGCCATGCCCATCTCATCGATATCCGCAGGAGCGATATGGCAAAAGCCGATAGCAGTCGCCACCTCGGCAATCTTCACCGAGAGCAGCTCGCGGCGCGCCGGCGTGAGCTTTTTGGAATCATTGATGCCCCAGATGCGCGGCTCCATCGGAAGACACACGGCACACACGGTCAAGGGACCCGCTACCGAGCCACGGCCCACCTCGTCGACGCCCACGACCACGCCATCACCGCCGAGCTCATGCATAAGCTCGTACATGCCGTTGACGCGCTCGCGTTCGGAAAGTTCCTTGGCATGGCGCTTAAGGGCACGTTCGCAAGCCTTGATCACCTGCTGGCGCGGATCCTCGCGATAATGCTCCACGAGGGCGGGAATCTCCTCGAACGTGGCGCTCGCCAGCTCGCCGGCAACCTGCGATGCCGAAACCGAGCTCGTCATATTGGCCATACCAGGCCCTCCTTGCATGCAAATCAGATAAAAAGAAGGGTCACCCGAAGGTGACCCTTGTGTCCAAACGAGTGGACAGACGCTGCGATCTTCTTAGCGCTTCTCGGGGATGCGAGCAGCCTTGCCCACCTTGTCGCGGAGGTAGTACAGCTTGGCGCGACGGACGCGACCATGACGAACGACCTCGAGCTTGGCGATCTTGGGGCTGTGAAGCGGGAAGGTACGCTCAACACCGACACCGAAGGAAATCTTGCGGACGGTGAAGGTCTCGCGGGCACCGGCGCCGGCCATGCGGATGACGTCGCCCTGGAAGACCTGGATGCGCTCGCGGTCGCCTTCCTTAATGCGGTAGTGAACCTTGACGTTGTCGGCGACGCGAACCTGAGGAATGTCCTCGCGGATCTGCTGACGCTCGATTGCGCGGATGTAATCCATGTGCAATTCCTTACTCTTCTAGAGGTGCCGTACCACCTTGGCCGGCACGTAGTTGAACAAACGTATTCGAGTATACACGCCACGACCTTGGCTGCAAGAACTATTTTGCCCGTGCGCAAAAAGACAAAAACACGCACCCTTTCTGCACTTATGCGCCGTCCGCAGCATCAGTCGTCGGGGTCGTCACGGTCGTTCCGGGCGCGATGTAGCCGTATTCGAGCAGCACCGAAAGCGCATGCTGCTTCCAGGTGGCAAGCTCCTCGTCATTATAGTTGTCATGGACCCATTCATTCATCGCGTCCTCGGCGTCTTGGGGCACCAGGTCCTGGCTGTCTGCCATCAGGTACAGGATGCCTAAGATGTCGAAGTCCTTCTTGGTCATCTCTTCCTTGTTTGATGTGCTGATGAGGCCGTGATCGATGCCGTAGCGGCAGATATCGGTCAAAACGGTAACGAGGCCCGTAGGAATCGGCGAGGCATCCTTCGCGGCAGTGGGCGCGGTGTCGTCAGTCACTGCAGCGGCATTGTCGCTCGCGGGAGCAGACTCGGCCGCGTTCGCATCGGAAGCGGCCTGCTCCCCCTGGGCAGGAGCCGTACTATCCGTCGTTGCCGAAGAATCCCCCGTGGAGGCGGGCGTAACGCTCACCGGCGTCTCGACCACGGTCGTCATCGGGTCGACCGGTGCGGGTGCGGCGATGACCTCGGCCCAATCGGAATACACACCGTCAATAAAGGCGCGAACATGGAAGGTGCCCGGTTGCGAGATGGTCATCGTGCCGTCTGTCGCGACCGAAATGCCCTTGCTCTCGAGCTCCTGAGCCTCCCAGCTGCAGACTCTATCGACTTCCTTGCCCGTCGTGTCATAGACCGTAGCCGTCAGGCCTTCGATGCCGTTAAGGTTCTCCTCGACGCCGACGACGGTCTGCGCCGAGCCCTCGAGCTTGATGCTGCCGTTAAACGGCTCGGGCGCCACGTCACTTACCTTATATTTGTAGGCCGCGGCGTCGATCTCGTCATTGGTCGAGACGTGCCCGTTCACGTCCACGTAGGTGTCCTCGGGGATAAAGTACTTTACGTAGGCGGTGCCGGCCTTTTTACCCACCACGACCTGCTCGTGGGTGACAGGGTCGGTCTGGATCTCGATGACGTCGGACTTGCATTCCTTGCCCTTTTTATCGACCACGCGCCAGTCGCCCGACGACTTCACAAAGCCGTAGTAATCAACATCGTCCTCGTCCCTTGCACGCACGCGATAGGAAGAGATGGGGTCTTCGTCTCCAACCGTAAGCCTTCGGGTCTTATCGGTCTGCAGCGACACGAGAATCTTGGAGATGGGCTTAATGGGCTGCGGCGTGCCCAACTGCGTATCGACCGTCACCGACTCAAACGACAGATTGGAACCCGTAATGGACATGGGATAGGTCGCGGCCATGTCATTGAGCACGTTGCACGTGCGCGGGGCGCCGCCGTTGCGCGAGGGCACCTCGCGATCGGCCAGGACCGAATTCCAATCGATGGCGCGCACCATGTGGTTGTTGGTGCGATACGACCAACTCGTCACGTTTCCGGCGGTGGTATCGTACCCGTCGTCGCCACGATGGGCGATTGAGCGCAGGAACAGGTTCTGCACGGCGTCGGTCGACTGATCGCCAAAGGTGGTGTAGAACGAGCGCTGGTCATAACCGGCGGTATGGAACTCCTGCACGGCGGCGTTGTCATCGTAGCACTCGCCGTTCATATTAAAGATGATCACCTCGAACGTCACGCCCACCGGCTGGTCATAGTCCTCGGACAGCGTCGTGGTAGAACTCGTTTGCTTGCTATTGACCTGCGTGTGCGCCGGGATCGTCATATTGACGGTGACAGACTGGTTGTCCGTTGTGGTAATCGACTGTTCCTCGGTCTTGCTCGCCTCCCACAACTGGGACATCGTGGTTTCGGCCGAAAACGAAGTCTCGATCTCCTCGCTCGCTGTTGCGGGCACGCCCAGCGACTCCTTGAGGCTCACCGATGCGCCCCACGAGCCGCCTTTGGAATACGATGCGGATTCAGAAGTGCTCGTGCCGACCGTCTCCTCGGTACCGCGGGCGAGCGTGATGCTCTGCGAGGCGTCCTCATAGCCGACGTTAAGAGCCGAGGTAACGAGCTCCTGCTCAGTCTTAGAATCGACAAAGGAATAGCCCGGCGCGTCCTCGGGCGCACAGTTAAGCTTGTTCACGCTGTTGAGCTGCTGAACTCTAAAGTTATAGAACGCGATGCCAAAGCCATTGAAATCGTACTGGTAGGTGCCGCCGAGCTTGTCCATGCACGCGATGGTGGCATAGATGACGTCCTGCTCAGTCGTGTCTTTCGACAGTCCGTCGAGTGGCACGTATTTACGGAAATCGGAGCCCTCCAGCTTGTGACCGATACAGCCGGCGATATCGTCGGTCAAGCGCTCGTAGACCGCATTGAGGCTTTTTGCAGATGTCAGACCACTCTGCTTCGATTTGTCGGCACCATCGGAATGCTCACCGTTGCCGCCCGAAAGCGCATCATAGAGATAGATGTAGTGACCCTTACCGAAATCCTTCTCAAAGCCCTTGCCGGCGTGGTCCCAGTACAAAAAGTCCCCGGAGTCGTCGCCTCCACCATAGCCAAGGATGTTATAGGCAAGCGATGCCCAGTTGGGCAGCACCTTTTTGACGGCGGCCGTGTAGAACGAGACGTTGTCGTACATCGAGGTACGACCCTCGAGCTTGCCGTCATCGATATCTACAAACGTGCAGTCGCGATCGTTGACCGTAATGGTGAGCGGGTTGACCACGTCGCCATAGAGCTCGTCGCGCGATTCATCCTGAAGGGCAAAACCGGCTGTCGGCATCCCGCAAAACGCCGTGACCGCAACGACTACCCAGCACAGGGTCATCCGTGCTCCCCGACGCGCTCGTTGCAAATACCTAGTGAGGTTTTTCATCGCAGTCCTCCCGTCAGTTGCCAATGTATTGAACCAACGTAAAACGCCGCCGCGTCCACAGGGGGCGCGACGGCGCGAAGGGGAACTTAAAAGGCGCAAATGGAACGCGACTCCGTTAAGCGGAGCGCCTGGCCTCGAGCTTGGCCTGAGCGGCAGCCAGGCGCGCGAGGGGTACGCGATAGGGCGAGCAGGACACGTAGTCCACGTCGGCCACGTTAAACAGGCCCTTGATGGACTTGGGGTCGCCGCCGTGCTCGCCGCACACGCCAAAGTGCATGTCGGGATTGGTGGCGCGACCCTTCTCGACAGCCATGCGCACCAGCTCGAGTACTGCCGTGTCAATGGTCTCGAAGGGGTTGTCCTTCAAGATCTTCTTATGCATGTACAGCGGGATGAACTTGGCCTCGGCATCGTCTCGAGAGAAGCCGAAGGTCGTCTGCGTGAGGTCGTTGGTGCCAAAGCAGAAGAAGTCGGCGTGCTGCGCGATCTCGTCGGCAACCATGCAGGCACGCGGCAGCTCGAGCATCGTGCCCACGGGAATATTGAGCTCGACGCCCTCCTCGGCGGAAACCTCGGCGATCACGCGCTCGATGACTTCGCGAGTCTGAACGTGCTCGGCCGTAATGGAAACGAGCGGAACCATGATCTCGGGGCGCGGGTCGACGCCCTCCTTGATAAGTCGAGCAGCAGCCGTGGCCACGGCGCGAACCTGCATGAGCGGCAGATCGCTAAAGACGACGGACAGGCGCACACCGCGCAGGCCGAGCATGGGGTTCGACTCGACTATGCCGTCGATACGGCGCAGGCGGGCACGCAGGGCGGCAAGCTCTTCCTCGCTGGCGCCAGCGGCTTCCTTCTTGGTGATGGCGACCTCGAGCTCACGCGGATTATCCAGGAACTCGTGCAGCGGCGGATCGAGCAGGCGAACGACCACATCGCGACCGGACATGGTCTTGAACATCGCCAGGAAGTCCTCGGTCTGAACCTTGAGCAGGTCGGCGAGGGCCTGCTGCTTCACGGCCTCATCGTCGGACAGGATGAAGCTCTGGATGATGTTCTTGCGATCGCCCAGAAACATGTGCTCGGTGCGGCACAGGCCAATAGCCTCGGCGCCAAACTCGAGCGCGAGCTCTGCGTCCTCGGGATTGTCGGCGTTGACGCGCACATGGTTGGCGTGGCCACAGGTCTCGTCCAGACGGATCTCGTCGGCCCAGGACAGGATGGTGTCCAGGTCGCCGGTGAGCTCGGCGGAGACCAAATCGACAGCGCCATCGACGACGATACCCTGGGTGCCGTCGATGGAGATGACATCGCCTTCGTGCAGCACACGATCGCTGCCTTCGATGCGTACGACCTTCTCGGCAGCGTCGATATGGAAACGCTCGACACCGCAGACACAGGGAGTACCCATGCCACGGGCGATAACGGCGGCGTGGCTCGTCTTGCCACCATGGCTCGTCAAGATACCCTCGGCGGCGACCATGCCCTTCAGGTCGTCGGGGTTGGTCTCCCAGCGGACCAGAATGACCTTATGACCCTCGGCAGAACGCGCAACGGCGTCATCGCTCGAGAACACGACCTCGCCCACGGCGGCACCGGGACTGGCGTTAAGGCCGCATGCGAGCGCCTCGTACTTCTTGGAGGAGTCGAACTGCGGGTGCAGGAGCTGGTCGAGCTGCGCGGGGTCGATGCGGCTCACGGCCTCCTCACGGGTGATAAGGCCTTCCTCGACCATCTCGATAGCGATGCGCAGAGCGGCGGTTGCGGTACGCTTGCCCACGCGGGTCTGGAGCATCCAGAGCTTGCCCTGCTCGATGGTAAACTCGATGTCGCACATATCGCGATAGTGATCCTCAAGCGTCAGGAAGACACGCTCAAGCTCCTCACCTGCGGACTCGAGGCCCGGGGTGGTCTTGAGGTCGGCGATGGGCTCGGTGTTGCGGATGCCGGCGACGACGTCCTCGCCCTGGGCGTTGACCAGAAAGTCGCCGTAGAACTCCTTGGTGCCGTCGGCCGGGTTGCGCGTAAAGGCGACACCGGTCGCCGAGGTCTCGCCCTTATTGCCAAAGGCCATAGCCTGGACGTTGACGGCGGTGCCAAGGTCGTCGGAAATGCCGTGCTGCTTGCGGTAGATGCAGGCGCGCTCGTTCATCCAACTACCAAAGACGGCCTGGATGGCAAGGCGCAGCTGAAGCTCCGGATCGTGCGGGAAGACGGGCTTGCCGTCCGCGACCTCGAGCTCGGGGTACACGGCGGCCTCGACGTTGTCGGAGAAAATGCCCTTGAAAGTCTCGACGAGCTCCTGCAGGTCCTCAGCCGAAAGCTCGGAGTCGACGCGAACGCCGGCGACCAGGCGGGCCTGGGTCAGGGCATTCTCGAACAAGTCGGCATCGACGCCCATGACGACGTTGGAGAACATCTGGATAAAGCGACGATAGCTGTCCCAGGCAAAGCGCGGGTTCTGCGTCTGGGCGATAAGGCCCTGGACGGAATCGTCGTTGAGGCCCAGGTTGAGGACCGTGTCCATCATGCCGGGCATGGAGAACGGAGCGCCCGAGCGAACCGACACGAGCAGCGGGTCGGAGGCGTCGCCGAGCTTCTTGCCGCAGCGGGCCTCGAGGTCGGCCTCGGCGGCAACGATCTCGTCGAGCGCGCCCACGGGCCACACGTTGCCGGCGCCAGAGTACTCGACGCAGGTCTGGCAGGTAATGGTAAAGCCACCGGGAACCGGCAGGCCGATACGGCTCATCTCGGCAAGGTTTGCGCCTTTGCCGCCAAGCACGAAGTTCATGGACTTGTCGCCCTCGGTGACACAAGTGCCCTGGGCATCGGTTCCAAAACGGTAAACCCTCTTGCAATCGCTCACGATACTTCCCCTTCCATGCGCTCTCGCGCGCGACCGTGGTGACGAATCGACCCGCCGGATGCGGGCCGTGAGGGAACTATACGGCGGGATTTGAACGGGCTTGAGCAGAGGATACGAGGTTTGGTAAACGTGCTAAAACTAGCGGTAAACGGTAGGTAAAGGTGGTTACCTTATGGAGATACCACTACAAGAAACTCGCAGGTCAAATGCAAGTTATTTGCTAAATCGCTTTATCAGTATCAGGTTTTTTAAGCTAATCCAATAAGCTAGCTTTGTTGGGTGCGGCGGGCGGCACGGCGGGCTCTTGCCTCTTGAATTTCTTCGAGGTGGGCAATGATCTCGGAGGCACTCTCCTCGATCGCCTTGCCGTCGGTGCGCACCACAAAGCAACCCAGACGTTTCATGAGGGCACGAGCCTCCTCGAGCTCGCCGCGCACGCTCTCGGGCTCGGCATAAGAGCCGGCGACGGCGCGGGCATAGTCGTCGCCCAGGCGGCTATCGCGAATCTCGGCAATCACATCGACGGTCGAAATCAGACCGAACAACCGCATCGGATCGACCTCGTAAATCGACTTGGGCGGCTCTATGCCCTGGGCCAACGGAACGTTGGCGACCTTGTAGCCCTGATAGGCCAAATACATCGACAGCGGCGTCTTGGACGTGCGGGATACACCCAGCAGCACGATATCGGCATCCGACAGATCATCGCAGCCGCGCCCGTCATCGTGCTCAACGAAATACTCCATAGCCTCGATACGATGGAAATAGCGATCGTCGGTCTTGTGAATCACACCCGCAACGCCCTTGGGAGGCACGCCAATAAGCGACGACAGCACGGCAAGCGTCGGGCCGATCAGGTCGACCGAGCGAATGTGCAGCATGCCCAGATAATCGAGCACGCGGGCGCGAAGCGCTGGGTCGACGATAGTGTGGAACACGGCAATATCGCGATGATCCGCATCGACGCGCGGACCCACAAACGACTTTACCTGCTCCACCGAGTTCACCTTGGGCAGGCGCAATAGATGAAAAGCCCCTTCATCAAATTGCCCGGACGCCGCAAGCACCACCTCACAAGCGGTATCTCCAAGCGAGTCGGAGATAACGATAACGGTGGGACGAGCGGTGACCGGGCAATCCATGC
>URDE01000012.1:0-29230 GCA_900546525.1 uncultured Collinsella sp. | reverse complement strand
GCTCAGGGGATAGAGCACCGCTCTCCTAAAGCGGGTGTCGTGCGTTCGAATCGCACCGGGGGCACCAGAAGAAATTGCAGGTCAGACGGTATAAATCGTCTGACCTGCTTCTGTATAAATAGGGCTAAATAGACGATAGAGGGGTGAAAAAGGGGTGAAAGAAAGTTCTATGATGAAAACAGCTCGCCTACATATTTCACTCCGATATTTCACCCAAATATCCGGTTTCCAACCCTTCCCACAGCCTACGGGCTTATAAGAAGCCCTTCGGCCATGGAAAGCGTTGAAAACCTAGGGTGACGTTGCTGTGAGATGGGCGAGTTTCCAACAGCCCCCGGCGTCTTCGGGTTTCGCCTGGGACCCTGCGACACCGTGGACCGTTGAAAACTCGCCCTTCCGCTTGGAAGAGGGCTTTTACCCCTTAAAATTGTCCGAAAGTGACAACGACGCAGGAGGTCCGGTATGCCTGCCAGCAAGAAAGAGGCAAAGGAGTTCGTCAAACGGTGGAAGAAGCGCCTCGGTGCCATCCCCGCAGGCTCCAACAACGAGCAGCAGGATACGCAGAAGTTCTGGGTCGACCTGCTCATCAACGTCTTGGGCATCCCGTCCAACACCATAGACAGCTTCGTTGACTTCGAGCGGAAGGTGAGAGGCCGTCGCATCGACGTGTTCGTCTCCGACCACAACTTCCTCTGCGAGCAGAAGTCGTGGGGCATCGACCTCGACAAGCCCGAACCCAGGAACGGCGGCATGGAGACGCCGCTTCAGCAGGCCATGTGGTACGCGCGGCACCTGCCGTACTCTGAGCGCCCCCGCTGGGTGATGACGTGCAACTTCGGGACCTTCCGTCTCTACGACCTCGACAACGAGCGGCCCGAGGACACCGTGCAGGAGTTCTCCCTCGAAGAGCTCCCGGACAGTCTGTATCTTCTGTCCTTCCTGACCTCCAACGAGACGAGCCGCCTGCACAAGGAGCAGCAGCTCTCCATCGAGGCCGGGGCCTACGTCTCCAGGCTCTACGATGCCCTCGCCAAGCAGTACCACCACATCGAGGAGAAGGACGAGCGCGCGCAGGAGGAGCAGCGCTCCCTCAACGTGCTCATCACCCGAATCATTTTTCTGCTCTACGCCGAGGACGCCGACCTCCTGCAATCGCACCAGGCGTTCGGTAGGTACTGCGAGGGTGACCCTGCCAAGCTCCGCCGCAAGCTGGTGGACCTGTTCGAGGCGATCGACACGCCCCTGGACAAGCGGGACGAGTACATGGACGAGGACCTCGCGGCCTTCCCCTACGTGAACGGCGGTCTGTTCGCCGACTCCTCCATTATCGTCCCGCAGATGACCCCGGAGATCCTCGAAGCCATCACCGACGCGTCCCAGGACTTCGACTGGCGCGAGATCTCGGGCGTCATCTTCGGCGGCGTGTTCGAGGGCACGCTGAACCCCGAGACGCGCCATGCCGGGGGCATGCACTACACGAGCGTCGAGAATATCGAGCGCTGCCTCAGGCCGCTCTTCCTCGACGAGCTGTGGGATGAGCTGCACGAGGCCGAGGGCGAGAGGACGGCTGCCAAGCGCAAGCAGGCCCTGGCGAGGCTGCACGACAAGGTGGCCTCCATCACCATCGGCGACCCGGCATGCGGCTCGGGCAACTTCCTTACCGAGGCGTACCGGCAGCTGCGCACCATCGAGAACCGAATCATCGAGGACGAGCTCAGCGAGGAGACCGGCAACGCGGGGCAGACATCCCTCGTCATTGCGCAGGATAGCCCCGTCCGCGTTTCTCTCGATCAACTGTACGGCATCGAGATTAACGACTTCGCCGTCTCGGTCGCAAAGACCGCCCTTTGGATCACCGAGGAGCAGATGCTCCGAAAGACGCAGGAGATATACGTCGGTTATGACTTCGACTTCCTGCCGCTCAGGAGCCTCAGCAACCTCCATGAGGGCAACGCCCTCAAGACCGATTGGTCCGAGGTGTTCCCCGATGACCTTACTTATCTTGTGGGCAACCCGCCGTTCCTGGGTGCTCGCAACCAATCCAAGGAGCAGAAGGCAGAGCTCCTTGAGGTCTTCGATGGGGCGAAGAACGCAGGCAACATCGACTACTGCGGGGCCTGGTACATGAAGGCCGCGAGGTTCACGCAGGGAAAGCGCACGCGCTGCGCCCTGGTCTCTACCAACTCGATATGTCAGGGCGAGCAGGTCGCCAACCTCTGGAAACCCCTGTATGACATGGGCATCCATATCGATTTCGCACACAACACCTTCCGCTGGGACAACGAGGCGGCGGACAAGGCACACGTGTTCTGCGTCATCGTCGGGTTCTCCCGCGAAGCGGGGAACAAGACGCTCTTCTATCATGCGACGCCCGATTCTGACGAAGACCGGATTGCCGTTCCTCGGCTCAACGCCTATCTGAAGAACGCGCCCGACGCTTTCATCTGGAACAGAAGCAAGCCTTTGTCGGACGTGCCCGCTATCGGTATCGGCTCTCAACCGATTGATGGCGGCAACTATCTGTTCACACCGGAGGAGAAGGCGGCGTTCCTTTCGAAAGAGCCCGCGGCTGAGAAGTACTTTCATAAATGGCTTGGATCGCAGGAGTTCATACGGGGTATTGAGAGATGGTGCCTGTGGTTGGGGGAGGCCTCGTGGGCCGATCTCAAGGGCCTTCCTTGTTGTAGGGAGAGAATCGAGAACGTTAGAAACTATCGCCTGAGTAGCTCGAGGAAGCAGACCTTGAAAGCAGCCGAGAGGCCGAACCATTTCGGTACCGAAATCATTCCTAATTCGACTGCCATCATTGTCCCCAAAGTCTCGTCAGAGCGTAGAAGGTATATCCCTATGGGGTTTGTCGGGTCTGAGACGTTGTGCAGTGACTCGGTGTTTCTAATACCCAATGCGACGCTCTATCACTTTGGCGTCCTTCAGTCACAGCTCCACAACGCATGGATGCGCACGGTCGCGCGGCGGCTCAAATCCGATTACCGCTATTCCGGCGGAATCGTCTACAACAACTTCGTCTGGCCCGAGCCCAGTGAAGAGCAAAGGAACGAGGTTGAACGCTGCGCCCAAGCCGTGCTCGACGCTCGGGATGCCCAAGAAGGTGCGACGCTCGCGGACATGTACGATCCCAAGAACGAAACGTTCTTCCCCGAGCTGATGTCTGCGCATAAGGCGCTCGATGCTGCTGTCGAAGCTGCCTATGGCGTCGACTTCGGTGGGGACGAGGAGAAGATAGTCGCCCATCTTTTCAACCTGTACGCCAAGAAGGTCGGTGAACTATAGTGCCAAATTCCATCTATAACCCCATATCGCTGGAGGTTGGTAACATCCTGAAGGACGTTCAGACGGGCAAGATCGGTCTGCCCGACCTGCAACGACCCTTCGTGTGGGGCAACGAAAAGGTCCGCGACCTGCTTGATTCCATGCTCCGCGGATACCCTATTGGCTATGTGATGCTGTGGGACTCTCCGAGCGACAACGCGGGCAAGAAGTCTGCCATAGGCTCGAACCAAAAGGTGTATGCCGTCCCCAAGTCCCTTGTCATCGACGGACAGCAGAGACTCACTGCCCTTCTGAGCTCCCTGTACGGCGTGTCCGTGCGAGACAAGAACTTCAGGGAGCGTACGGTGAAGGTCGCCTACGACCCCATCGCACGCTCATTCAAGAATGCCGACGCCTCGACCGAGAAGGATTCGCGCTATGTGCCGGACGTATCCGAGGCCTTCGCGGCGAACCACGACAACAAGCTGAGCGCCTATCGCAGGGCGTTCATCAAGCGCCTTAACGAGGCGAATGCCAAAAAGGGAGAACCCGAACTCGACGATGACGGCGAGGATGCCGTCGAGAGCGGGCTCAACGCATTACTCGGGCTTGAGCGTTATCTTCTGCCGACGCTGGAGATTTCCGAATCGGCTGACGAGGAGACCGTATCGGACATCTTTGTGCGTGTGAACTCGCAAGGGCAGGCGCTTAAGCAGGATGACTTCATCATGACCCTGCTTTCGGTCTACGAACCTGCCATGAGGGAGCGTATAGAGGAGTTCTGCGCCATGAGCCATGCGCCCGCAAAGGGCACCTCGTACAACCCGCTCATGACCGTCTCGCCGACGCATATCATTCGCGCCACGGTGGGCGTGGGGTTCAAGAGGGGTCGCCTGCGTTATGCCTACCAGATTCTTCGCGGGCGAGATCTCAAGACAAAGGAAACGACGCCCGAGACGCGAGCTGAGAACTTTGCCACGTTCGGTCGCGCCCTCGATCTCGTGCTTGACTTGAACAACTGGCATGCCTTCATCAACACGCTGGCGGAGGCGGGCTACGTCTGCTCTGACCAGGTGGGGTCGGGCAACGCGCTCATGTTCTGCTATGCGTTCTACCTTATCGGGCGCTATGAGTTCGACATGGAGCCACTGGCTGTGCGCGGGCTCGTGCGGCGCTGGTATTTCGCCGTAGCCATAACGGGGCTCTATGTGGGGTCCTTCGAATCCGAGTTCGAGCAGCAGCTTAACGACGTCTCGCGCCTTGAGACCGCCGATGAGTTCCGGGCGTACTTCGACCGTAGGCTCGCTGCCATCATGACGGACGATTATTTCTCCATCACGCTGCCCAGCTCCCTCGACGCAAACGAGGCGACGGGCCCGACCTGGTGGGGCTTCGTCGCGGCTCAGGTCGTGCTCGGTGCCAAGGCGCTGTTCAGCACGGCCCCTCTTTCTCAACTGCTGCTTACCGGCTCATCAGGTTCCAAAAAGGCTCTGGACAAGCATCATCTGTTCCCAGATAACTACCTGAAGGCCAAGGGCTACCTTTCACAGCGCAGCAACCGAGGCAACTTCACCCTTGTTGACTACCAGAACAACATCTACATCTCGGATGACGCCCCGAATGAGTACGTTCGTAGGTATCGCGCCGCGCTGGGGGAGGACGAGTATCGCCGCAACTGCGAGGAGCATGCCCTGCCTGTTGGGTTTGAGGACCTCGATTACGAGGAGTTCCTAGGCAAGCGAAGGCAGCTTATGGGCGAGCTGGTGAAGGGGGCGTACGAGCGGCTTTAGGTCTCCGTTGTGGATCGGGGAGAGGTTACTGCCGACTCCTCCCCGACGCGCAGGTCGAGAGGGCCGAGGCGCGGCAATCGGCCTTGCGGCCGATGGGTCCCGCTTATGGGCGGGACCCCCGCGACGCACGGCGTCGCTCTCGCTGCGGCTCCCTGGCAACGCTCCCCAGGGTCGCGTTTCGTCCGCCTCCGCTCACGCCGGCCCAGCCCGCCGAACGGCTGCGCTCGATGGCTTCCAGAAGTCGCCATCGCTCCGCCGTGGTCGCCGGGCTGGGCCTCTCGCGCCGGGTCGCCGAGCGCCGTCGTGCGACGCTCCCCAGGGTCGCGTCTCCTCGGCGTCGGTTCAACCGGCGCTCACCTGCCCGGGCTCGCGTTGCCTTGGGCAACCGGCTCGCTCCGTGCAGGCAAGATATGGATTCCGTTGCACGGAATCATCTTGCCCGCCTGCGGCGGGACGGCGAACCGCTCCGAGGTCGCTCTCACCGAAGGGCAAAAGAAGGGGCCGGGACGCCTGTTGCGTCCCGGCCCAAATGCTCAGTCGTCTCGGCCGTTCTGGTTCTCCAGCGCCCTGCGCTCAAGCTCCCAGAACGCCCGCATCGCCGTCGCTATCCCGCGCAGCGTGAAGCGGACGGCGATGCCAGTCGAGCGGTCGACGGCAAAGCCGAGCCTTCCGCCGTTGACCTTCCTCATGCCCCCGAGAGACTTCGAGGGGAAGCGGTACTGGAGGCTCCCGCCCTTCGACCTGGCGAGCTCGATGCCGTCCCGCTTGAGCCGCCGCTCAAGCTCGCCCATCCGGTCGGGGCAGTCGCGCATGCGCCCGACCTCCTCGATTCGGCGGGCGACCGCGACGCGGACGCGGGCGTTCTCCGAGCGCTCGGCCTGTCCCTTTCGGGCCATGTCGCGCTCTTCCGTGCCGGGTTGCCTCGCGTGGACGCGCGAGTTGGCCTTGCCGCGCTCAAGCTGCCTGAGGCCGTACCTTTCGTCCAGGGTACGGACGGTCTTCACGCGTGATGCCGCCGCCTTTCGGGCGGGGCCCTCGTCGAGCCTTCGGCCGGTTTCCAGATCACTGCGGTTGATGCCGAGGTGCAAGGCGTAGCGGTCGGTGGCGTCCGCGCGGCAGCGCTCGCGGTGCAGCACCATCACGACTTCCTGGTTGGGGTAGCGCTCGGCCACGTACTCCCTCGCATAGCGCATGCACAGCTCCGGCGTCATCTTCCCGCCGTTGAGGTCGCACTCGTCTGGGAGGAACCCGAGTATCTGGTGCTGCATGTAGGTACACTTGGCACCGGCCTTGCCGGGCCTGTCGTGACCCATGGCCGCCCTCGTGTCTGCCATCTCCTGAAACCAGCGGTCATCGTCGATGATGTTCTGCGTGCCGTGGGCGAGCGCCTTGTCGCGGTCCCAGGAGAGGTAATCCCTGAGTCTCGCGAGGTGCCTCTCGCTGCAGACGCTCGTCTGCTTTATCGCCGTCATGGTCGCCTCCCTAGTCGAGCGAGAGCCCGCTGAATTTGCCGCCCGGCTTGCTCCCGTTCTTCTTCTCCGGCTCGGGCCACTTTGGGCACCAGGTCGAGGCCTCCTCGCGCATCTTCCCAGCAGCTGACTCGTCGAGGCGGCGCTGGTAGGCGCGACGGTTCTCCGCCTCGTGCTCGGGGGTCCCGAGGTCGAAGTGCTCCCTTGTGGGCGTGTTGGTGCAGTCGGTGACGGGGGAGCGGAAGACGCCGGCTCGACATGCGGGCATACCGTTGTCCGCGTGCTTCACGACGATGATCCCGTCCCGGTCCGGGGCCATGCCGCGCCACTCCCAGGGGTGTATCACGTCGTCGGCGCTCTCGCTGTAGGACGTCGAGGAGGACGTGCCTGACGCGGCCCTGCCGTTGCTCGTGCCTTGCGTGTGGCGCGTGGTCTTGCCGATGAGCTCGGTGAAGTACCGGCGGTCCTCCTCCTCGGCGAGCTTCATCGCGACCTTGATGCCGCAGTTCGCGAGGATCTTCCTGCGGCCGTCTTTCTCGCCGTACTTGTTGAGCTGGGATACGTCCTGCGTCGCGCCGACCCAGAAACAACCGTAGCTGCGTCCTAGGCTGAGGAGCGCGGGCAGGCACTCGACGCGGGGGAGGTTGCCCCACTCGTCGCCGAGTATCTGCACGGGGCGGGGGAGTTTTCCGCCGTTCACGTCCGCGACCGCCTGGACCGAAGCCCAGAGCTGCGAGAGGAATATCGCCGCTATGCAGTTGTAGGGGGAGCCCTCGTCGAGCACGTGGAGGAAGACGGCACTCTTCTCCGTGAGCACCGTTCGCGGGTCGATGTCGGAGCCAGAGGTCATCCATGCGACCGGCGCGGACGAGAACGGGCGGAGTGCCACCTTGAGCGTCGAGAGGATGCTCCTGAGCTCGTTGCCGCCCGAGGAGACGAACTGCGACGCCCTGCCCTTGGCGGGGTGACCGCTCGGCAGGGAGCGGAAGACGGCCTTCAGAGGCTCGGCCGGGTCGTCGCCCTCGGCCTCGGTGCCACGGTCCAAGACCTCGCAGACGGTCGCGAGGTGCCTCGATCCCTCGGGACACTCGTCAGACATGGAGACCAGCAGGACCAGGGCCGAGAGCAAGCCCCTGGCCGATGCCGTCCAGTGCGAACCCTTGCCCTTCTCGTCATCCTGCACCACGAGCTCCGCGATGGCGTCCGCCGCCTGCTCGGCCTCCTGGTCGCGCCCCTCGGCATGGAGGTCGAGAACCTGCTTGAGCGGGTTGAACCTCTGGCCGCGATAGGGGTGCTGCGTATCGAGCAGGAGGACGCGGTAGCCACGACGGGCAAGCTCATCGCCCGTGAGCTCTATGAGCTCGTTCTTCACGTCTGAGACGACGAGGGTCGCGGGCTCGGAGCCGTTGGAGGCGTCGCCGTAGCTGAGCAGGTCGATTGAGGGGAGGTAGAGGAAGCGTGATTTACCTGACCCAGTGGCCCCTGATACGAAAATCATCTTCTTCGGCTCGTAGAAATAGCAGGGCTTACCGCGATATTTGGTGAAACCGTAGACGAACCCGCGCGACGAGGGGTTCGTCGAGCCGCCCCATGTCATGGACCCCTTCACGACCTCGCGGCCCGTCTTGACGTGGGCGTCGCCGAGCACGCCGCCGTCCTCGGCTCGTGATTTGAGGGCGCTTGAGTAGGCGATGAGGGCGCAGGCGCAGAGTGCAAGGAGGAAGACGAACAAAGCCCCGAGGGGATGGGTGACGAACCCGTCCGAGAGCCACCAGCCGAGGACGGTCTCCGCGTCGAACGTTGTGGGAATTGCCGATGCGTCGAGTCCGTACCCGGCGACGAGCATGTCGATGGGGGCGGCGAGTACGGGGCATGCGAGGATCGCTAGGAAAAGGGATGATAGGAGCGCTGTGAGCATCTTGGTTTTCATGATAGTTCTCGATTCTTGGAGATGAGGTTTGAAAGCTGCGAGGCCGTGCTCGACACCAGTCGGACGGCCTCCGTGAGCTGTCGGGCCGTCTGCGCATCCACGCTATAGGCGTTTGCGGCATGGACGGCCTGGTTGAGGTTTCCGCCCTGTTTCTTCATCTGGTGGAGGATTTGCCGCAAGGTCGCCTCGTCGGCGACCTTGACGGGCTTCTGCCCGATGCGGAGGGCAGCTTCGCGCATGAACGTCGATGGGGCCATACCAAAAGAGGAGGAGCGCACCGTGATGGCGGCACGCTCCTCCTCGGTCATGCGGACGTTTATATGCGCGGTCTTGGCTTTGCCACGCATGGGCTAGCCCCTGTCGTGGAAGGTGGCGCGCGCACCGTCGAAGTCGAGTCGGGACTCGCCCAGCGTGCCGTAGCGGTTCTTGAGGGCGACGAGCTTGAGGGGCGTGCCGGTTGCGGGAGACTCGTAGGGCCACTCGGGCTTGTCATTGTCATCGGCGAGGTAGAGCACCGAGTCAAAGCCGTACTCGACAGCGGAGGAACCACCGAACATGGCGAGGTTGGGCCTGGCCGACTTCCCGGAATCGTAGGACTTGCGAGTGGTCGAGCTCAGTGCGATGACGGGAGAGCCATAGAGGTTCGAGATTTCGCGGAGGCCCTTCACGCATGCTGTGATAGCCAATCGCTCGTCGATGAACTGCTGGTCCGCCGTGACGCCGCAGGCGAGGAGCTGGAGGTAGTCAATGAAGACGATGGGGACCTCGCCGCGCTCGCGTGTTACCAGCCCGACGAGGTTGGAGAGCTCCACGGTGTTGAGCGGGCCGGTGATGCAGAGATTGGGGGCGATCTGGGTGCGATATTTGTCGAGTGCAGCCTCGAAAGTCGTGTGCTTAGGGTGATTCTGGGTCGCGCAGCTGGAGACCTCGGACAACGCGACTTTGCCGTCGCTGAGACGCGCCAGACTCTTCTCGATCAGCTTGTGCGCGGGAAGCTCGGCGGAAACGTAGATTACCGGGTGCCCGTCTGCCGCGAGCTTGTCGGCCTCCTGGAGTGCCAGTGTCGTCTTGCCCTTGCCCGGGGCGGTCCCGATTGCGTAGTTGAGCCCGGGGTAGACACCGCCGAGGATGCTGTTGAGTGCGTCGAGCCCGAAGGAGGCGATGGGTTTGTCTTCCTGAAGGGCGTGGACGTGCTCGTCGAGCACATCAAGCTCGAAGACGAGGGGATTGACGTTCGGGCGCTGCATTACTCGCTCGCCCCCTCTGCCAGCTTGTGGAAGTAGTCGAACAGGTCCTCTTCCATGACGAAGTACTGGTTGGCGATGCTAAAGCAGTGGTGGGTGGACTTCATGAGCTTGATGGCGCTGGATTGTCCGATGCCGGTGAGGATCTGAACGTCCAGGCGGCTCATGATGCGCTTGGTGCCGACATGGCGCAGGTTGATGCCTGCGGAGATGGCGTCGGTCTTGGGGTCATCTGCAAGATGCATGATAAACTCCTTTAGTAGGGCGCTCGGCTCCTCTTCGATGTTTGGCGACAGTGAGAGGAGTCGGGTGCTTGTTTGTAAAATGGTTTTATCGACTAATTAGCCCCTTTCTTCTCGTATTCGTCGATAAGGTGCAGAAGACTGATTCGAGCTTCTGCGGGCTCGCTGTATCCCTTGCGGGATGATCTGCCGATGTTGGCGAAATCGAGCAGAGCACGGTAAGTGCAGGAATAGCCCTTGATGTGCTCCCATGCGTTGAGAATGTATGAGACCAAAGGTGTAACGGCGAGCAACGCTGTAGGGTCTTGCAGGGTAGTTTCGAGTTCACGGCCGGTCTTAGCCTGGATACGTGCGTCGAGGTTGCACTCGGGCATCTTTGCAGCCTCTTCCATAATGAGGCAAATGCTGTCCCAGTTAGTGCGGAGATGATGAACGCGCTCGCTCGTGGTGTCGATGCAGATCCTTGCTTCATGGCAGTAGTCAAAAAAGCCTTTGATGACGTCGCGGCAATCATTTTCTGGCTGGATTGCGCTCCAGTCCTCGAACATGCCCTCGAAGGCGTCGAGACAGCTCCCATCCTCAGCATAGATGAGCTGCGCGGCCCACCTGCCTAGATCCGAGCTCGTCAGCTGCTCCATGGGAAGCCTCGCTAGGAGCGCGGACGGGGTGAGACCCCTTGCCGCGGCGAGGTCAGCGCTGGAGCGCTTGAAGAGTACCTGCTCATCCTTTGAGTTGAATAGGATTGTCGAACGCAGCTTGCTGCTCGCAGTGGTAAGTGCCATTGATAACCTCCTCTCTGTTTGGCCTTATTTGCAGTATACATCTGGTGACACAATTATGAGAGTATTAATTTTCATTACCTTCAGATAATTTTTCGAAGACTTCGGCAGCGTTGCGGTCGTTGGCTCTGATTGCGTGGGTGTAGAAATTGGCCGTCGTACTCGCTGATGCGTGTCCCATCCGCGCCTGAACGGTCTTCAAATCGACGTTGTTTGCGACGAGCGCCGTCGCTGCCGTGTGTCTCAGTCCGTGGGGGACGAGACCCGAGTATCCGGTGCCGCGTGTGTGCAGCTTGCCGTTGCGCTCGAACTGGCTTGTCACGTTGGCGTACTCGCCATAGCCGTTGTCGACGCAGAAGTCCCTGAACCAGCGTGAATAGTTGTGTCCATCGGGTCGGGTGATACTGACGTGAAGGTTGCCGTTTTCGTCCTTATGCGGGCTGAGGGCGTGAACGATGGGGTCAGAGTTTCTCTGTCTTAGCCCGCGTTGCTCGAATAGGTTGCGCTGCCGCATCTTCCAGTCGTTTAGATACGCGGCTAGCGAAGAGTCTATAGACAGGATCCGCCTGCTCATTTCCGATTTGGGTGCCCTGAGCGTTTTGTCATTGGTGTACTGGTGGACGATTCTGATTTCCATCGCCTCGGGGTCGTAGTCTTCCCAACAGAGCCCCAGGGCCTCGCCTTTTCTGAGTCCTAGGTGGAATATGAGCATGGTGCAGACGGTCATCGGCCCCATGGGTTCGGATAGCAGGCATTTGGTGAATCGGGGCAGTTCGTCGGGTGGGAGGAAGTTGCGCACTCTAAGATCTGGCTTTGGGAGTTTGACGCTGATGCATGGGTTGCGCCCGATTAGCTCATTCTCCAGTGCGTCCTGCATGACCTGTTTGAGCTTGACGTGGATACGACGAATCTCGGCCTCTGTGAATCTTCCGGTTGAGATCGCTTCGGCATACGCCCGTTTGATCTCGTCGGGTCTCAGCGCACCGAGGGGCATGTCGCCGAACAGCTCGCGTATATGGCGCACGTCATATTCCTCTCTTTGGAAAGAAAGAGGGGAGCCGAAGGAGCTTTCTCGGAGCCGATGGAAATCCTCGGCGTATCCGGAAACAGTGGTCGGCATGTCGCCAGCCGGTTCATAGGTCTCCAGCTCCTTCCGGTAGGCATCGAGCGCATTCGCAACCTCACCGGGCCAGTTCCTCGGGTTTTTGCTCTTGCAATGGATGGTTCTCTTGGGTGTCTTTAGGTATCTGACTCGTTTCCCGTTCTTGCCGGATTCGGGGTCGCGACCGAGAGAGAAGTAGATGCGGAAGGAACCGGGTTTTCCCTTGATCGGTTCGGAAGTGCCTTTGGCTGTGGGTTTGATTCTGGTTTCCATGGGTCTCCAGGGGTGGTGCGTTGGGTTAGCCTCGGGGGCGGGGCTTTGAGGGCCTCGCCCCCGAGGCTAACCCAAAAATTTCACCCCTGCAAGTCAAAATGAAGGGGTAAAGGGGTGTAAAAAGGGTGAAATAGAAAACTAATCAAGAAGAGCAAAAACGGCAGAATAGCTAAATTACCTGCGGAAACAGAGATATTGATGAAAATGAAAAACCGCAGGTAGGGTAATAGTTCATGACCTCCTAAAGCGGGTGTCGACGGTTCGAATCCGCCCGGGGGCACCAGAGGAATATCGAGCCCGGTACCGCTACGGTGCCGGGCTCTTCTGGTCTAAAGGCCGGATTCGGACCGTCGACACCCGCGTCACCAATTTCCCCGCGGGGGGAGTTTTCGAATCCGCCCGGGGGCACCAGAGGAATATGACGGCGTCGCGGGAGCGGCGCCGTTTCTGGTTTGCGGGGGCCGCCGTGCTGCTCGCCCGTGGGGGACTGGCATCTGTTTCCTAGAGTGCGCTGCGGTAAATCTTTCTCGCGTTGTCCAGCGTGAGCTTCCTGAAGCTGCCGAAGAGCTCTCCGCGGTTGATCTTGAGGCCCGGAATCATCTTTTCGATATCGTCCTCGGTGACTCCGAACTCCGATAGCGCGCGCGGCATTCCCAGCGAGACGAAGAAATCCTGCAGCTCGTCGATGGTCGCTTCGACCGCGTACTCGATTGCCTGCTCGGGGGTTACCTCCACATCGAGCTCGTCCGCGTCCGAATCGATGGGTTCGATGCCAAGGGCCTGGGCGCTGAACTCCAGGAAGCGCTCAGGGTGCTCTCGCCATACGTAGCGCATCCAGGCGGGGAAGATGACGGCGAGGCCGGCGCCGTGCGTGATCTTGGTGTCCAGTGCGGACAGCTCGTGCTCAAGGCCGCGGCAGGTCCAATCGCCGTCGCGCAGGGCGTTATGGGCGAGCGTACCCACCCACATGATCTCGGCGCGGGCGTCGTAGTCATCGGGGTTCTCCATCACCTTGGGCGCCGCCTCCCTCGCGGCGCGCACTAGCCCGCAGGCGATGTTGTCGGTTACGCCCACGGCGGGCTCGCCGGAGAAGAGTCGCTCCATGATATGGGCGATCATGTCGGTCACTCCCGCGGCGGTCTGGCGGGCGGGCAGGCTGAAGGTCAGCTCCGGGTCGAGGAAGGCGATGGCCGGGCGGTTGAGGTCCGTGTTAATGCTGCATTTGAGGTGCTCCTCGTCGTTGCTGATAACGCAGGAGTTAGAGGCCTCGGAACCGGATGCGGGGATGGTCACCACGCAGGCGACGTCGATGCGGTCGGCGGGAACGGCGCGCTTGCGGAAGAAGTCCCATACGTCGCCGTCGTATACCGCCCCAGTGCGATGGCCTTCGCGCAGTCCATGACGGAGCCGCCGCCCACGGGCAGGATGATGTCGGCGTCGTTTGCCCGTGCGAGCTCGACGCCTTCTCGTGCCAAGCCTATTTCGGGGTTTGGACGCACCCCTCCAAGCCCGATGTGCTCCACGCCCGCGGCATCGAGCGATGCCCTCACGCGGACGAGCGTTCCGCAGCGAACTGCGGAACCCCTGCCGTAGACAATGAGCGCTCAGCGGTAGCCGGAGGCGGACAGAGTCCCCCAACCTTGTCGGTCGCTTTTCGCCCAAAGACAAAGCGGGTGGGGGAGTAGAAGGAGAAATCGTTCATGGAGCTCCAATCTGGCGTTTCGCCCTACATGCGCGGAGGAGTTTTTCGGGCGCATCGCCTGCGTTCGCGTCGCAATCTCGGCGGCGCGGTGCGGTCCGTGGATTCCATCGTATCGCCCGCGGCACCCCTTACCGACGATTGAGGCGAGTCTGCATTTCGCGGCGCGACGTCCACCTGGCGGACGATATCCGTTCGCGACACGTGGCCGTCCCGGTCGCAATAGCGTATGCGCACCGGGTTGCCGAGATGGTCCTGCGACCCCTTCTCCTGATGCGAGCGCGCGAGACGGGCGAGCAGCGGCGCGAGCACCTGCTCGACCGTCTCCTCCCGATACCACGCCGCCACGGGCAACCCGTTCACGTCAAACCCGTACGTTCGCCATGCCATTCGCCTCGCCGCCTTCGCCGAACGAAACCGCGTATCCAGACCGCCGGTCCCCCACCCAGCACTTCGACGAGCCTTCGCGCTCACTTCTGCGGTCGGGATGCGCCCGCGAGGCGCTCGGCAGGCAGCGCCATTTCCGCTCGCTGTGTCGAGCGCGAGTGTCGAGAAGTCGCCATATGCCACTCAGATGTAGCATGGAGTGCCGAAGCGCACGCGCCCGTGACGAAACACTGGCGCCAACCCGTTCCGCGCACCACCCCGCCCGTAAGGTGTGTGGCGAAAGGAGGACCAGCCGCATGAACATCCCCGAGACACAGAGCCTACCTCGATCGCATTCCGCACGAGCTTCTCTGACATTTCCGCCCATTACCACGTGGAGGTCCCCGTCACGGAGATCGCCTACGCATACGACTACATCAATTCCCGGCATGCCCCGCGCAGGCAGGCCACGCTGAACGACGGGTCCGCGGCCCGGCAGGACGAATGACGCGCTTCGGCACAGGCCATGCCGAAACGCGTCACGCAAGCAAAGGAAGGAAGCCAACATCACATGAGCATCATCGCAGCACGCATCGACAACCGCCTGCTACACGGCATAGTGGCAACCCAGTGGGTACCCGAGTTCCGTCCGCAGCGTCTCATGGTCATCGATGACATCGTCGCCAACGACCCGACCAAGAAGGCCGCCATGCGGATGGCAAAGCCCTCGGGAGTCGCCCTCTCCATTATCAACAAGGAGACGGCTCTCACGAACTATCGGGCGGGCAAGTACGACGACCACACGGTCTTCATCGTGGCGCGAGACCCCCAGACCATCCTCGACGTCATACAGACGGGCCAGGTTGTTCCCACACTCGTGGTCGGAGGCACAGTCTTTCCCGAAGAGGGGTCAGACGCCGTCCAGGTGAGCAGTCGCGCCTACGTCACCAAAGACGAGCTGCCCGCATATCGAGCGATTGCTGGCACCGGCTGCGACATCACCGTTCGCTATGTGCCGGCCGACAAGCCCGTAGAGCTCTCCAGCATCATCACGCTTTAGCAAGGGAGTGAACTTATGACACCATCCATCATCCAGATAGCCGTCGTTACACTCATCGCCTTCATCTACGGAGCCGAGAAGAACGCGGGACAAATTCTCACGAACATGTCCGTCACGCCAGCATGGTTCGTCGGACTTGCGCTCGGCGACCCCGTAACCGGCCTCGCCGTCGGCGCCATCGTCCAACTCATGAGCCTGGGCGTGGCGGCCATGGGAGGAGCCTCCGTCCCCGACTATCCCACTGCCGCCATCATTGGCGCCGTCGTTGCCATCACCTCGGGTCAGGAGGCGAGCGTCGGCGTTGCCGCCGGAATCGCAGTCGGCATGCTCGGCCTTCAGCTCGACGTCATCGCCAAGACGGCAAACGGCTTCCTCGGGCGTACCTCGCAGCGCTTTGCCGAAGAGGGCAAGTACTCGCAGATGAAGAGCGTACTTTTCCTCGGTCCGGTCTTCTATGGCCTTACGGCGGCCATCCCCACGTTTGCCGTACTGCTCTTTGGCGCCGATGCCGTCAACGCTTTCCTCTCCGTCATGCCCTCCTGGTTCACGACCGGCCTCTCCATCGCCGCCGGTATCCTCCCCGTCGTCGGCCTTGCGATGCTTCTGTCCTTCATGCCAATGAAGAAATTCATCGCCTACGCCATCGTTGGCTTCGTTCTGGCCGCCTACCTGCAGATAAGCATTCTCCCCATTGCCCTGCTCGGTGCCGCCGCGGCCATCGAGTACTACAAGTCGCACAGCAATCCGTCCGTAAACGCCCTCGACGCTGGAGGTCTGGAAGATGAGTAACGAAGTTAACGCCACCAAGGCAAACGAAGCGCCAACCCGCCTGGCAGACGGAACGTACCAGCCAGTCCTCACCGTTTCCGATCTCGACCGTTGCGGCCGCCGCTGGATGCTCGGCGCGTCCATCTATAACTATGAGTCCCAGTGTGCCCCGGCGGTCATGTTCGCAACCGAACCCGCCCTGCGCAAGATCTATGCAGGAGACGAGGAGGGCTACCGCAGGTCACTTCTGAGCACCTATCGCTATTACAATGCGACTCCCCAGGTAAGCGGCCTGCTCCTCGGCGCCGGCCTAGCCTTGGAGGACAAGGGGCACAATGACGCCATCGACGCGGTCCAAGACCTTAAGATTGGCCTCATGGGCTCCCTCTCAGGAGTCGGCGATACGATCTTCGCCATCCTCATTCCCACCATCTTCGGCTCCATCGCCGCCTACATGGGACAGGCGGGAAACCCCGTCGGCGTGCTTCTCTGGCTCGCCGTCGCCATCGCCATCTTCGTATGGAAGCTCTTTGACTGGCGCATAGGCTATAAGTTCGGCGACAAGCTCTTCACGACCCTTGCCGAGAAGATGTCCGTTTTCACCGAGTCGACGTCGGCACTTGGCATGATGGTCGTCGGTGCGCTCATCCCCACCGTCATCAAGGTCTCGTGTGGTCTCACGTTCACCATGGGTGACGTCACGCTCGACGTCCAGACGGGCATCCTCGACCAAATCATGGTCGGCATGCTGCCCGTAATAGCCACAGCCATCGTCTACGCCCTCGTCAAGCGCAAGGTCAGCATCAACAAGATTGTCCTCGGCATCCTCATCATCTCGTGGGTGTGCGCGGCTTTCGGCATTCTTGCTGCCTAGCCTAGGGCTAGACCAACCCACAAAGGACGCATTATGAGGCACATCATCATTGCATCGCACTACGGCCTGGCAGCCGGACTCGGAGACACGCTCAAGGCCATCATAGGACCGGGGCACGACATCAGGGTTGTCTGCGCGTTTACAGACGAAACCCCGCTCGAGGAGAAGCTCGCCAGCGCATTCGAGGGCATCGCCGAAGATGACGAGACCCTCGTTCTCACCGACATCCTTCAGGGCAGCGTAAACCAGCTCGTAGCCTGCTCGGCTCCGCGAGGCGCGTTCATAGTGACCGGCGTAAACCTTCCCGTGGCCCTCGAGCTCTCGCTCCACGCCGGACAGCTTACTCCCGATGTGGTGAGGCATGTCGTCACCCAAGCCAAAGAGCAGCTCGTCTACCTCGGAGATCTTACTCCGGACGTTGACGAAGAAGACGAATAGGAAAGACGCGACAGCAAGGAGGACGAGACATGCGCAAAGTCCCGACCAATAACCAGCACCTGTTCTACCAACCGAAGGACGTGTGGGTGGGAGACGTCATGCCCTTCGGCAAGGACGGCACGTTCTATCTATACCACCAGCGTGACACGCGCGACCCCGCTCCGCTTGCCGAAGGACAGCCCTTTGGGTGGTCGCTCGCGACCACCCAGGACTTCGTGACGTACCAGGAACACGGAACGGCGATCCCCCACGGCGGAGAAGACGACCAAGACCAGTTTATCTACGCCGGAACCGTTTACGAGGCAAAAGGGGAGGTACGCGCTTTCTATACCGGGTTCAACCGCAACTACCTGCGAGAAGGCAAAACGTCCCAGGTGCTCATGCAGGCGAAGGCCTGCTCGGATGATTATGCGACGTGGAAAAAGACGGGCGTTGCAGTAGAGCTCACGCCTCAGCCAGGATACGATGGGCGCAACTGGCGCGACCCTTTCGTAATATGGGATGACGACCGGAAGGAATACCTCCTCGTACTGGGCACGCGTAAGGGAGACGACCCCTCCAAAACCCTCCAAACTGGCAGGCTCGTTCACTTTACGTCGAAGGACCTCGAGCACTGGCAGTTCAAGGGCGACTTCTGGGCCCCCGGCCTCTACACCATGTTCGAAATGCCAGACATTTTTAAAATTGGCGATTGGTGGTACCTGGTCTACTCTGAGTACAGCGACGAGAACAAGATCGTCTACCGCATGAGCCGCGATCTCTACGGTCCGTGGGAGAAGCCGAGAGATGACGCCTTCGACGGGAGGGCGTATTACGCCGGACGGACCGCCTTCGACGGATCGCGCAGGATTCTGTCCGGCTGGGTCCCCACGCGCGAGAACGATGATGACCGGGCCAACTGGCTTTGGGGTGGCTCGTTTATGCCCCATGAGGTGTACCAGCGCCCCAATGGCACCCTCGGCGTTCGCCCTCCCCAAAGCATAAAGGATGCGTTCGAGTGCCCTGATGCCGTCCCGGATATCGAGCTTCGCGGAGACCACGAACGAACGGAGTGCGTAATCACCGAAAACGCAGGCGAGATCTTCTGCTTCGAGGCAGACGTGACGTTCGGGGACGCTTGCGACTTCTCAATTCGAGCCTACAAGAATCTCGAGACCGACGAGTCGTACGAATACCGCTTCGACCTCGACGCGAATCGGCTCTCGTTCGACAAGAGCCCCTGTTACAAGTGGTTCCGCGTAATGGATAAGGGGCTTTGGAGGCCAGTCTGGCTCGAGTCCGGGCGTTCTTACCACCTGCAGCTCATCGTTGACGACAACATCCTCGTCCTCTACCTCGACGGTACCGCACTCACGACACGCGTCTGCGAGAAGTTCGGCCACTCGCTTGCTGTTACGGTAACGAATGGCGAACTCAAACTGTCCAACATAGCCTTGGCGAAGGGGCTGCGCGAACAGGAAAAGTAAGCCAGTGAACCTCGTCGCCACAGCGACTCCCCCAGCAAAACACGCGAACAACGGGTCCGGCCGCATTCCGGCGACCGGACTCGTCCTGTGCCCTGATGGCACATGGCCCCGGGCTGCCGACAGCGAGGCGGCCTTAGGGGCCTCGCCTACAGATTCCTGAGTGCGTCGACGAGGGAGACCTTGCCCGCGGTGACCTCGTCGGCCTGCTTGATGACCTTTGCGGGCACGACGGCCACCACAGCGCCGGCGGCAGAGCCGATTCGAGCGATGTGGTCAGAGACGGAGCGAACGGCGAGCCGCTTGCCGACAGGGAGGCAGTCAAAGGTGGCAAAGCGCACTCCTACGGTTGGGATACGCCCGTGAGGCGCTCGGCGGACAGCGCTGTTGCCGCTCGCTGTGTCGAGCGCAGGTGTCGAGAAGTTGCCATATGTCACTACAGATGTATCATGGAGTGCCGAAGTTCACGTGCCCGTGACAAAACGCGGGCGCCAACCCGTCCCGAGCACCACCCCGCCCGTAAGGTGTGGGACGAAAGGAGGACCAGCCGCATGAACATCCCCGAGACATAGAAAGACCTGCTTGCCTACCTCGATCGCATCACGCGCGAGCTTGGCAGCACGCGGGGCGGGCGCATCCAGAACCGTCTCGACCACTTCACCACGGCATCTATAACCGACTCGCTCGCCATCTCGCGCAGCCTGGCAAGTCAGTATCTCAACGAGCTCGTGCGCGCTGGCCTCGTGGTGAAAGCAGGGGCACGACCGGTGTGCTACTTCCACCGCCGCTCCCTCGAACGCTTCTTCCAGTCTCGCATTGAGCGTAGCACCTACCCTTCGGTCGAGCAGCTCTTCGCCACGCTCGGAAACGGCGAGCGACTCGACTTCGACCGCGCAATCGGTCACGAGCTGAGCCTTGCGCCCTGCATCAGCCAGCTCTGCGCCGCGCTCAAGTACCCGCCAGCTGGCCTGCCCATCCTGCTCTGTGGCGCCTCGGGAACCGGCAAGGGTCTACTCGCCGAACTTGCCCTCGAATACGGCAAGAACGTCGGCGTCCTGCAGCAGGAAGCCAAGCTTGTGAGCATCGACTGCTCGCATTACGCAGACGATGCCCGCGCGCTCACTCACGACCTGTGCGCAGATGGCGGGCCTGCAGATCGGGCGAGCGGCGGCATCGTTTATCTCAAGGACGTCGACGCCCTCTCACCCGCTGCCCAGGACGCGCTCTTGGAGTGGGCCTCCGCACAGGCGGGCGCCATTGTGCCAGCCCCTGCTGTGCGCCTTATCTTTGCCACCTCAAACGAGGCAGACAGTACCGAGTGCCGCAGCCTCACGCGTCGCATCCCCATGTCCGCCCAGGTGCCGTCTCTGCGCGAGCGCACCCAGGAGGAGCGTGAGGAACTGACTCTCCACTTCCTCAAGGAGGAGGGCCGACGCATAGGACGCGACATCCTCATAAGTCGCGGAGCCTTCCGAGCCCTCGCCGGCACCAACTTCGAGGAGAACGTACGCGGCCTGCGCGACTGCATCACCAACTGTTGCGCCGAGGCCTATCTAGACACGAAGGGTGACAGCCTGGAGATTCGCACCTACCAGCTTCCCTCCGCAATCCTTGCCGGCTCCGCACTCGAGCGCAGCGAGAACGACATGCAGCTCATCGACACCACCCGGAGTATCCAAAGCCAGGCGGACGACCGCGCACGGCATGTACTCGACGCCATGCTGGAGCCATACGAGAGCTATCGCGAAGGCACGCTTGATGGGGGCGCGTGCAGCGCTCAGCTGGTGGAGCGAGCCCGCGACCTCGAGGACTACCTGGCGTTCGGGCAAAACCCGGGCCGCTCGAAGTCCGACGCATACGAGCAGATCGCCGACAGCGTCGTCACTTCCGTGAACGAACTCTACTCGATCGATTTGTCCCGAAAGAGCTCGCATCTAATCGCCCAGGGCATCTGCCTCCAGCTGTGGCCGCCCGCAAGCCTCTCGCGTTGGAAGAGCTCCCATGCAAGCGAGCTTTCCGGCATGCGCGGCGTCGTGGCCCAGCGCAACCGCTTTGCCGTTACTGTCTGCGCCTGCATCGCTGATGAACTCAAGGCCACGCTCGGCATCGCACTCGACGATCTCACGTGTCTGCTCGTCCTTGCGCATGCGGCACTCGCACTCGACCCGTCTAAGCGTCGTCGGAGCGTCGGTATCGTCCTCAGTCATGGCTACTCGACCGCCACGAGCATCGCCGACGCCGCCAATCGGATTCTTGACACGAGGGTCTTCGAGGCCATCGACATGCCCTACGACCAGAAGGTTACGGACGTCGCTGTTCCTCTTCAGCAAATCATCGACCGCTTCTCCTACGCAGACGAGGTCGTCATCCTCGTGGACATGGGATCGCTCCAGGATATTTATAAGAGTATGGAATCCACCTCCGGCATGACGCTCGGCATCATCAACAACGCCTCTACCGGCCTTGCGGTGGAGGTTGGCGCCGGACTTATCGCGGGTCGCTCCGTGCGAGAGGTTCTCGACGATGCTGCGGCAGCTTGCACCTGTAATTATCACATCGTGGCGCGCAACGCCCGACCGGACGCGATTGTCTTCTGCTCCGAAGGCGGACTTGACGCAGCTGCGCGGATCCGCGATCTCGTGGCGCAGAGCCTGCCTGGCGAGTCCCCCGCGCGGCTTGTCGCCGTTGACTGGCGGCAGCTCGCCAATAACGGATCTGAGGATGCCGCCTTCTCCCAGTACAACGTGCGCTCGGTCATCGGCACGGACAATCCGCACGCCGATGGAGTCCCGTTCATTTCGCTCGAGGAACTCATCGCCGGCGAAGGAACGGCCCAGATAGACCGCGCCTTCGCACGCTTGCTCGACGCTGACAGCTTGCGCACGTTCCACCAGAATCTCGTCAAGAACATGACCCTCAGGAACGTGGTCGAGTCCATCACAATCCTTAACCCCAACAAGCTCTTCGGCGAAATCGAGAGTGCCGCAGAGCGGCTCCAGCAGCTCACCGGAGACGTGATTGGCGCTCGTGTGAGCATGGGGCTCTACGTGCACCTGTGTTGTCTCGTGGAGCGCCTCGTGACCAGAAGCCCCATCGAGAACTACGCAGACGAGCAGCGCTTCGCCAATGAACACAACGATTTCGTCGAGGCATTCCGCACGAGCTTCTCTGACATTTCCGCCCATTACCACGTGGAGGTCCCCGTCACGGAGATCGCCTACGCATACGACTACATCAATTCCCGGCATGCCCCGCGCAGGCAGGCCACGCCGAACGATGGGCCCGCGGCTCAGCAGGACGAGTGACGCGCCTCGCAAGCAAAGGAAGGAAGCCAACATCACACGAGCATCATCGATCGCTGCGTGCAAGGCGGCGGGCCTCACCGTGTTCGCCAAGCGCGAGGAGCGTTTTGGTTTTTCGCAAGCAAATGCGGACGAAATCAGCGACCAGATTCCCGATCCGCTCAAACATGCAGGGCCCCTATGTGTTTAACCTCATTTTTCCGTGTGCGGTAGAATGGAGTCGTTGAGATCGCGAACGCCTTAAAGGGAGAGTTTTTGTGGATGCGCATCTGGATGGGGGCTCTTCCGCCCCGCTGTATCAACAGGTGCTCGATTTGCTTAAGAGCGATATCGAACAGGGGACATATCCCGTTGACTCGCAGATTCCAACGGAACTTGAGCTTTCTAAGATGTACGGCGTGGGAAGGGTCACGGTTCGCCGCGCAATAGAGGAGCTTGTGGGCGAGGGGTATCTCACCAAGCGGCAGGGGCGTGGTACGTTTGTGACCGCGACAAAGATAATTCGCAAGGTGCATCAGAAGGACGATGTTCAGAGTTTTACCCAAGCATGCGCTGAAAACGGCATGAAGGCGGGCGCTCGCGTCGTTGCCCGCAAGACCGTTGCCGCCGATCGCGACCTCGCTTCTTTCTTTGGCTTGGATGAAGGCTCTGACCTCATCTTGGTCTCACGCGTGCGTACCGCAGACGGCGTGCCGGTCCTGTTCGAGAACAACTACTATCCTGTCGATGGATTCGAATTTCTCAAAGATATCGGTCTCTCCAATTGTTCGATATTCGAGGCCGTGGGGGAGCGTACGGGTAGGTATCCCTGCTCGTCCGATCCCTGCAGGCTGGAGATCGCCCGTGCGGGAATTGATGCCGCCCGCGAGCTCAAGGTCCCAGTAGGGGAGCCGCTGTTCTTCATGAACGCGGGCTTTCTCGATTCCAACGGAGAGCGCTTCTGCTATGGCAGACAGTACTACGTGGGTTCGCGCTACAGCTTCGATATCTAGCGGCTCTGTCTCACACAGCGCTGTTCTCGTATTGCCGCGGCAGGTCCGTTTAGTGCGTAAAAGTTACCACTTATAGAACAACCTAATATGTTTCTTGACCGACGCCTTCATGCAGGTTATACATAGAACAACCTAAGATGTTTGCCTATACGTGAAGGATTTTTGGCAAGCATCGTTGCTCTGGCAGGAGGTTAAGAATGTCGGATGCCAAACAGGAGAAGCCCAAGCGCAGATTCCATCTCCAGCTTCCCCATGTGTACACCATCGCGTTCATGCTGATCGTGTTCTTCGCGGTGCTCACATGGATCGTCCCATCGGGTCAGTTCGACCGCCAGACCATTCAGACGGCCGCGGGCGAGCGAGAAGTCGCCGTAGCCGGAACGTACCAAGAGGTCGACAAGGTCTACACCGATTCGGAGACGGGGGAGACCGTCGATCTGCGACAGGGCATCGATGCCGTCCTGCAGGCTCCCGCCAAGGGCATTCAGGCTGCGGCCGATGTCGTCGCGTTCGTCCTGCTGATCGGCGGATCGTTCGCCATCGTCACCAAGACCAACGCCCTAAACGCCGGCATGAGCCGCGTGATCAAGAAGCTGAAGAACAAGGACATCTTGATCATCCCCATCTCCATGATCCTGCTCTCGATCTGCGGCACCACGTTCGGCATGTCCGAGGAGGCGCTGCCGTTCTACGCGATCTTCATCCCCATCATGCTGAGCATCGGGTATGACTCCATGACCGCGTTCATCATCTGCTTCCTCGGCCCCAACCTTGGTTACTGCGCATCCACTATTGATCCTTTCAACGTGCTGATCGCCCAGGGCGTTATCGGCATCGAGGGAAATCCCCAGCTTTGGCTCCGCGCCATCCTGTGGGTCATCTTCACCGCCGCGGGCATTTTCTGGGCCATGCGCTACGCGCGCCGCGTCAAGCTCGATCCCAAGTCCTCCATCACCTATGAGGACGATAAGCAGAAGCGCATCGAGTTCTCTGTCACCGATGCTTCTATCGAAGAGGAGTTCACGCTTCGCCACAAGCTCGTCCTCATTGATTTCGCGGTCGGCATGGGCGTTATCGTGTGGGGCCTCGTTACCCAGGGCTGGTATATGGACGAGATCTCCATGGTGTTCCTGGCCATGGGCCTTCTTGCCGGCATACTCGGCGGCCTGGACGAGAAGACCATTGCGGAGGAGTTCGTCCGCGGAATCGCCGACTTCGCCTACGCAGCCTGCATCATCGGCATCGCCCGCGGCATCCTGGTCGTCGCAGAGGGCGGAATGATCATCGACTCTATTCTTAACTGGCTCGTCGGACTCCTTGCGGGCGCTCCGTCCTTCATCTATACCACCTTCATGTACATCGTCCTCGGCCTGCTTTCGCTGCTGGTTCCTTCCAGCTCCGGCCTCGCTGCACTCACCATGCCCGTCATGGGCCCGCTGACCGAGCTTATGGGCCTCAATCCCGAGGCTGCCGTCACCGCTCTGCAGTTCGCGAACCAGACCGTCAACACCATCAGCCCCGTTGCGGGCATGACCGTCGCGGGTCTTGCCGTGGCGAAGATCTCCTTCGGGCAATGGTGGAAGACCATCTGGAAGTTCTTTATCTTCATGGTTCTGTTCGGATTGGTCGCGACTGTGATTTCCGGCCTACTGCCGATGTAGGAGGTGCCCAGCATGGATTTAAGCGCTTCCACACCCCGTCTGCGTCGCGAGCAGGTCGCCGGCATGAACATTCACTACATCATGTGGTCGCTCGATTACTTCCTTGATGCTCAGCAGCGCCTTGGCTTCAAAACCATCGAGCTTTGGGCGACCGAGCCGCACGTGACGCTGGGCCACACGGGGTATTTCGAGGCCGACGAGCTTCGCCGCAAGATCGAGTCCCGCGGACTCTCCGTGAGCTCCCTGTGTCCGGAGAACGTGGTGTATCCGTGGCAGTACGCTGCCAGAAAGCCCCTCCACGCGCAGCGGAGCCTCGCTTACTTTAAGCACGGCATCGAGCTCGCCGAGGTGCTCGGCGCCCCGTATATGTCCATCAACTCCGGTTGGGGCGATTGGGACGAGGACCGCGAGGAGGCTTGGAAGCGCTCTGCCGAGCACTTGGCGATTCTTGCGGACTATGCCGGCGAGCACGGCGTGACCCTCTGCATGGAGAGCCTGAGGCCGGAAGAGAGCAACTTGGTGGTTACACTCGCGGACGCCAGGCGCATGCTTGACCAAGTAGCCAGCCCGCACCTTACTCCAATGGTGGACACTACCGCTATGGGAGTCGCCGGCGAGAGCCTTGAAGAGTGGTTTGCCGAGTTTGGCGATGGTGCCATAAGGAACATGCGCTTCATTGATGGCGACCCATATGGCCATCTGGTTTGGGGCGATGGAAAGCACAGTATGGACGATTTCGTACGCGTCCTCAACGCGCATGGGTTCGAGGGCTATCTTGGCCAGGAGATCACCGATGGAAGGTATTTCGATGATCCCGCAGCAGCGGACCGGCACAACATGGACGCCTTCGAGAGGTATTTTGTCGACTAGCGCGTAGCTCCCATTCGCGTGGGGAAGTCAACACGCTTGACGAGAAGACTCGCAGTAAACGTTGGCGGATTCGTCCGCCGTATCGAAAGGAAGAATAACAATGAACGCACATGATCTTATCGCCGACGCAATCGCTGAAAAGGGCGGTTTCGATAGCGTCTTCTGGGTTGCCTGCGGCGGCTCCCTCATCGACCTGCTGCCCGCCCACGAGCTGCTCAAGCGCGAGGCGACTACGTTTGCCAGCGAGGCGTATACCGCCCGCGAGTTCGATATCATGCGTCCCAAGCGCCTGGGCGAAAAGTCCCTTGTCATCGCTTGCAGCCACTCCGGCAACACCCCCGAGGTAATCGATGCGTGCTCGATCGCCAAGGCGGCGGGCGCGACCGTTATCGTGCAGACGGACAACGCGGGTTCCGGCATCGATAACGGTGAGTGGACGTGCTGGGTATATCCGTGGGGCGAGGGAGTTCCGCAGGCGGAGGTGCCCGCCGGCATCTCTTTGGCTCTCGCTTCCGAGCTCCTGGATCAGCAGGAAGGTTATGCCGACCTTGCCGACATGTACGAAGGCATCGCCAAGATGGACCAGATCCTGCCTGCAGCTCGCGAGAAGGTCAACGCCGAACTCTGCGACCGTTTTGCCGCCCTGTGCCAGGACCACAAGTTCCTGTATATCTTGGGGTCCGGTCCCGTGTTTAGCCAGGCCTATGGCTTCGCTATCTGCTCGCTTATGGAGATGCAGTGGCAGAGCTGCGCCTATATCCACTCCGGCGAGTACTTCCACGGCCCCTTCGAGGTGACCGAGCCCGGAGTCTTCTACTTCCTGCAGATGTCTTCTAGTGAGTGCCGAGCCATGGATGAGCGCGCCCTCGCATTCCTCGAGACCCATACCGACACTCTTATGGTGCTCGACGCCATGGAGTACGGCATGGACCAAGTACCGGCGAGCGTTCGCGCGTTCCTTGATCCAATCCTGTTCTACGCGATGAACTGTGAGCTGCGCTCCGCTCGCGGCAAGGTGTTCGACCATCACCCGGACGTGCGTCGTTACATGGGCATCGAGAAGTACTAGCGATTTTAAAACGGGGCGCGAGGCGCGTTGAGACGTGCGAATCCCTCGCGCCCCGTCTGCTCGCCGTAACCACGGCGGTTTACCTGAATGGAGATAACCATGGCAGCCTATCCTATAAGCGTGCTTGGCTTTGGAGACAACGTTGTCGATAAGTACGAGCACATCAAGACCATGTATCCCGGCGGCAATGCAGTTAACTTCGCCGTCTTCGCCAAGAAGCTCGGCGTCGATCGCAGCGCCTACATGGGAATCTTCGGATCAGATGAGGAGGCCGAGCACGTTATAGCATCGCTCGAGGACGAGGGCGTCGAGCTTCTTCGCTGCCAGCAGGTCCTGGGCGTCAACGGCGCCGCTCGCGTGACCGTTGACGAGACCGGGGACCGTATCTTCCTGGGCTCCAATGAAGGCGGCATACGTGGCGACATGCGCTACGTGATAGACCGCTTCGCCGCCGAGTACGTCAGAGGCTTCGATTTGGTGCACAGCGGCAACTACTGCTTCACCGAGCGCGAGCTCCCCAAGATCAAGGCTGCCGGCGTGCCTATCAGCTTCGACTTCTCCGATGACTCCACCGACGAGCACTTCGGGCAGATTGCGCCATTTGTGACGTACGCCTTTATGTCCATGGGCGACGCTTCCCTGGAGGATATCAAGGCGAAGCTCGAGTGGGTGAAGGCCCTTGGCCCTCAAATCGTATGCGCATCGCGCGGGAGCAAGGGCTCCGTCGCCTATGACGGCGAAAACTTCTACGAGCAGGGCATCAAGCCCGTGGCGCCCGAGGAGCTCAAAGACGCTATGGCGGCCGGCGATTCACTGCTGACGGCGTTTTTGGTCACCTATCTTTCCAAGAAGAAGGCCGGCGAGTGCGGCGAGGCCGCGATTCGCGAGAGCTTGGACTTCGCTGCCGGTTTTGCGGCGGAGACCTGCAAGATCGAGGGCAGTTGGGGCCACCCGCTGGTCTACGAGAACTAGTTTTTTGTCGTGGCAGGGTGTCTTGGGGCGCCCCGCATTGCGTTAGGAGTCAAGATGTCCGTTCGTGCCTGCGCGGCAGGATTTTGCTGCGCCGATGTCTACCAGAATCTGGATCCCCTGGGTTGCATCCAAGGGGGCCTCTCAGGAGCGCTTCGAGGGGTGCTTCTTGAGTATATGAAGGCAAAAGGGATATGCAATCTTCATATACGGCCTTCTTTTAGAGGGCGTTGTCCTTACTCTTTCATCTCCTTGCCTATGGACATTTTGTCCATAGGCAAGAGTCCATGGTCGAGATCATGGTGAAGTTCTGCGGCCAGTAATTACTGCATTATATATTCTGTTGTCACCTGGGAGGCTCGCTTTTGTGGGCCTCTTTGCGTTGCTAAGGGGCCATGGTCTGTCGATAAATAAAGCGCCCGCTTGCGGGGGAGCAAGCGGGCGCCGTTGAGCGAATATGTTTGCGGCCCTAGCCGCTGCGGGTGATGGGTCCTCGACTAGTTAGTCGTGCCGGAATCGTCGCCCGAATCGGAGCCAGAAAGCGAAACCGTCAACGTGATCGTGCTGTCGGTGGACTGCTTGCCAGTGGGGGAGACGCCCGTCACGGTGGCGTTTTCGTTGCCACTCACGGGGTTGCCGTTCTGATCGCAGAATGCGATGTTGTAGAATCCGGCGTTGTTGAGCGCGGTGACGGCGGCGGAGATGCTCTTGCCGTACAGGTTGCCCGGAACGCTGGCCTTGCCGGACTTCTTGGCGATGACGACGGTGATCGTGGCGCCGGGCTTCTGCTTGCCGCTGGGGTTCCAGCTAATGACGGTGCCCTCGGTGACGGAATCGTTCTCCTGGTAGCTCACGTTGACGCCAAAACCGGCCATGTCGAGAGCGTTGCGTGCCTGGGCCTCGGTCATGTCGGTCAGATCGGGGACGGAGGTGGTGTCAGGACCGCTGGAGACCTTATACGAGATGGTCGTGCCCTTCTCGACTTCCTTGCCGGCATCAGTGCCCTGCTCAAAGACCTGGCCTTCGTCGGCCTCGTTGGCCTCCTCGGTTGCGTTGCCCTTCAGGCCCACGCTTGCCAGCGCGGCCTCGGCCTGGTCCTTGGTTAGGCCGACGAGCTGCGGAACCTCAACTTTCTCGGAGGGCTTGGGGCCCTTGGAGATCACCAGGTTAACCTTGGAGCCCTTGGGCTTCTTAGTGTTGCCGTTGGGGGTCTGCTCGGCAACCTTGCCCTCGTCGACATCGTCGTTATAGCTCTGGTCGACAGTTCCGACCTCAAGGCCGGCCTCCTTGATCAGCTCGATAGCGGTCTGCTGGTCCTTGTTAAGCACATCGGGCACCGTAACCTGCTCGCCCCCAAAGAGCCCGGTGGCGAAGGCCACCACAACGCCAACCACGGCGATTGCGGCGACTACAGCGGCGATAATCTTGTTCTTGTTGGACTTGGGCTGATCGACTTCGTAGGAACCGGTGGAACCCGAGACGGCGCTGCGGGGGTTGGTCTGTCCGCTTACGCCCGATACGGGGCGAACCATAGCGCGCGTGGAGTCAGACCTGTCTCTTATACACATCTGACGCTGCCGACGAACTCTAGGGTGTAGAT
>URDE01000011.1:0-31755 GCA_900546525.1 uncultured Collinsella sp. | reverse complement strand
ACCGCAGGAAGCTTGGATACGCCTAGGCGCGGTCCAAGAAATCGTCCGCACCCCCTTTGGCCGTTGGATGGGCTGATTCAGGAACTATTTCACCGCAACTCATAGGGAAACCTGGGTAGCGGGGCTGTTTGGTTCCTAGTGGCTATGCGGGCAGTTGGCGCAACAGCCGCTGGTGGCGCTGGTGCTGGAGCCGCCACTGCGCTGGTCGGTGTTGTAGAAACCGCTGCCGTCGAACTTAATGCCGCTGGCCGAGAACGTCTTGGATGCCGGGGCGCCGCAGCTGGGGCATACGACCTCGGGCGTCTCGGACATGGGGTGCTCAACCTCAAACACGTTGCCGCAGCTCGTGCACTTGTAATCGTAGCGCGCCATAATACTTCCTTTTCAGCACAAAGCGGGCAGATCGCTCTGCCCGCAAAAATTCAAACAGCTGTAAATGTACCCTATATCGGGGGTTTTATCACGCTTCGCCCCAGAATCTATGAGTGTTGCGCAGGAGCTTCGCAGTTTTCTCCTCGGCTGCCGCAACGTCGGCCTCGTCAGCCTGCCATGTCCAGTTGCCCGTGGCCACGCCCGGTACGTTCATTCGTGCATCGTCGCCAAGCCCCAGTACGTCCTGCAACGGCATCATCACGAGCGGAGCATCGCTTGCCAGGGCATTGCCCATGAGCTCGCCTGCCAATGCAATGCCGCTCGGCTCGTCGCCGCCCGCAAAGGAGCGCGTGCACCAGCCAGCAAGCGTCGAGGTGTCGTGCGTCGAGGTGTACAGGATCTTGCCCGGCGTGGGATGAATTCCGCAGCGAACGTCGTAGTTGCTAAACTCCAGTACGTCCATGCCGGGGAAGCCACAGGTCGAAGCCATCGCGCGAACACCAGGCGTCAAATAGCCCAGGTCCTCGGCAATAAAGTTGAGCGGACCCAGCTCGTCGTAGGCCGTCTGGAACAGGTCCTTGCCCGGGCCAGCCAGCCAGCGGCCGTCGGCACAGGCCTTGCCGGCAGGGATGCTAAAGTAGCTGTGGAAACCCAGGAAGTGGTCCAGGCGCACACGGTCGTAGAGCGCGAACGCACGACGCAGGCGATCCATCCACCAGCGATAGCCGTTCTTCTTCATGTGATCCCAGCGGAAGGTGGGGTTGCCCCAGGCCTGGCCCTCGGGTGCAAAGTTGTCGGGCGGCGCGCCCGAAATCTCAATCGCCTTGCCGGTGTCGGACAGCCAGAAGTTTTCGGGCTCGCTCCACGCGTCGGCCGAATCGTCCGAGACATACATCGGGATATCGCCGATGACCTCGATGCCCTTCTTGTGTGCATAGTTCATAAGCTCGCACCAAGCCAGGTCAAAGCGATACTGCATGTACGCCTGCAGCTCGGCCTCGTCATGGAAGCGCTTGTCATCGATCAGGTACTCGTTGTAGCGCGCGACATCCGCCGGCCAATCGTGGCGCGACAGTCCCTCAAAGTGCTTCTTTACCGCCATGTAGACGCAGTACTTCTCGAGCCAGTCGGCGTTGCGATGTTTAAATGCCGTGTACAGCGGGTCGGCATCCTCGCCGCCGCGGGCCTTCCAGGTGACGAAGTCGGCAGCCAGCTCCTCGTGGCTCTCGGGCAGCAGGTCGATATTGCCTGCAAAGGCCGAGGGGCCGGCGTAGGGGGAGCGGAAGAAGTCCGTCGGGTTGACGGGCAGGACCTGCCAGTAGCGCATGCCCATGGCGGCCAGGTGGTCGATAAAACGACGCGTGGGCGCACCGATTGTGCCGGGCTTGCCGTCATCGGTCGGCACCGAGGTAATGTGGCACACGACGCCCGCGCCATGATCGAGCGGCTCCTGCAGGCGCTTCTCGGCATGGTGATAGATGATCGAAGAGCCCAACGGGTACAGGTCGAGCGTAACCGTGCCGTTGTGGATCTCGCACTCGTGGCCGCTGATCACGTCGCTTGCGCATTCGCCGAGCGCCGGGATCGTCACGCAGTGCGAATTGCGCAGGCTGCGGTTGATGATAACCGTCGCGGCCTCGCCGTCTTTGCCCGTGCGGGTGTAGGCCAAGACGTCGTCGTTGAGCGCGAAGGCCTTGATCTCGCCATCGACCATAAAGGGCAGCGCACGGCGCACGGCAGACGCGTTCTTAACGATGGCCAGTGTGTCGAAGTCGTGGAGTTGGTCCTTGGTCGGCAGGGTACGGCGGTTGCCCGGATCGGTGAGGCCCTCCAAGCCGTATTCATCGCCGTAATAGATTGAGGGTACGCCCGGGAAGGTCATCTGCATGAGCGTCGCCAGCCAAAAACGGCTCTTGGCCAGACCCATCGAGTTATCGTCCAGGCGCCATTTGCTGCGCTCGCTCTCGGGCAGCTGTGACTCGTCGGGGCCACCGCCGAGCACCGAGATGATGCGCGGGCGGTCGTGGCTCGAAAGCAGATTGAGCGCGCAGGCCAGTGCCTCGCGCGGGTAGTTCTCGCGCAGGGTTTCGATATCCTCGGCTGCCTGGTAAGCGTTCTTGTAGCCCATCAAAAAGCCGATGACCATGTCGCGGAAGGGGTAGTCCATGGCGGAGTCGAGCTCCGAGCCCTGCAGATAGCGACGCAGGTGGCCATAGCTGATCTTGTTGGAGGCGTCTTCCCAGACTTCGCCGAGCAGCAGCGCATCGGGCTTCTCGGCGAGCACGGCCTTTTTGATCTCGGCCAGGAAGTCGTCGGAAAGCTCGTCGGCCACATCGAGTCGCCAGCCATGGGCACCGGCGCGCAGCCATTTACGGATCACGCCGTCCTTGCCCAGGAGCCGCTCGCGCACCAGTTCGGAATTCTCGTTGATGGCGGGCATGTTGCCCACGCCCCACCAGCAGTCATACGAACCGTCCTCATGGAAGTAAAACGCATCGCGCCACGGTGAGTCCTCGCTCTGCCATGCACCGACGCCGGGATAGTTGCCGTAGCGGTTAAAGTAGATCGAGTCGTCGCCCGTATGGTTGAAGACGCCGTCCAGGATGATGGAAATGCCGAGCTTCTCGGCCGCCTCGCACAGCTCCGTAAAGTCCTGCTCGGTGCCCAGAATCGGGTCTATTTTGGTGTAGTCGGCCGTATCGTAGCGGTGGTTGCTCGCGGCCTCAAAGATGGGGTTGAGGTAGATGGCCGTAAAGCCTAGCTCGGCAATGCGGGGCAGGTCATTTTGGATACCCTTGAGCGAACCGCCGTAAAAATCCCAGGTCTTGATGGAGCCGTCTACGGCACGCTCGTACTCGGGCGGTTCGTTCCAGTCTTCGACCATGCGGCGCTGGATTCCTTTGCGCGGTTTTTCAACTTCGGTAAGCGTGCGCTCGCGCCAGTTTTCGTCGCGGGCATAGCGGTCGGGGAAGATCTGGTAGACCATGCCACGCTCGTACCACTCGGGACGAACATCGCGGTGCTTGTAGACGGTAATCTGGAAGGACGGGACCTCGGCGTAGTTGTAGGTTACGCCCTCGCCACCGGTGCGACCCTGCGGTGCGCCCAAACGGACCTCGGGCTGGCCCTCGATATTGCAGATAAAGCTGTACCAGATAAGACAGGGCTCGGTGCACTCAAGCTCTACGGTAAATATGCCGTCGCCCTCGTGCGTCATGGGATACAGAGACTCACCGATTTCATCGACCCAGGTACGCAGGGTAAGCGTTGCCTGGTTGGGGTCGGCATCCTCCAAAATCACCGAGAGCGAAACGGAAGTTCCAGTGGTCACAGCGCCAAACGGAGTGCGAAACTGCGGCAGACGGCTGTTGTGAATCAATCTCATAATACGGTCCAGTTCAATAGAATCACGGCCTGCGGGCCATGGGCTTTACGCACAAGATATAAGTATATCTGTTGTACACAGGCTGTATAAACAACATCCGTTTACCATCGGCGAACGGTTGTCCTAGAAAATCGTTTTACCAACTATCTATAGAGAAGGGGCGCCCGGTTGGAGCGCCCCTTACTTAGGGTTTGATTAGGTTTTGGATCGTCTGTGGGCTAGTGGCGCTTGCGGGTGGCCGCTGCCTTACGGACGGAGGTCTTCTTGGTCGGAGCCTTTTCCTCGGCCGGAGTGGCGGGGGAGATCGGGGCCTCCTTGGCGGGCTCGGCCTTTGCCGTAGCCTTGGGAGCGGTCTTGACCTCGGCGACCTTCACTGCGGGCTTAACCTCGGCCTTGGCCCCTGCCTTGGTCGTGGTCTTCTTGGCCGTCGTCGTAGAGCGCTTGCGCGTGGTGGTCTTGGCGGCCGGCTTTGCCTCGACAGCTGCCTTGGCCTTGGGCTCGGAGGGCGCCTCCTCGACCTTGACGGCGGGCTTTGCAGCAGCCTTCGGGGTCGTCTTCGCCGCGGCCTTCGTCGTGGCAGCCTTGGTCGTCGTCGACTTCGTAGCCGTGGCCTTCTTGGCGGTCGTGGTCTTGGTCGCGGTCGTCTTCTTGGCAGCGGTTTTGGCCGGAGCCTTTGCCGCGCGCTCGGCCTTTACTTCGGGAGCGACCTCGGCCTCGGCGGCCTTCTTGGAAGCGGCGGTCGTACGCTTGCGCGTAGTCGATGCCTTGGCAGTAGTTGCCTTAGCGGCGCTAGTCTTGCTAGCAGCGGCCTTCGTGGTCGTAGCCTTCTTAGCCGTCGTCTTGCGAGCCGTCGTCTTCTTGGCGGCAGGCTTCGCTGCAGGCTTAACTTCGGTATCGGCAGCCGGCTTCTCCTCAGCGGCAGCGGGCTCCTTAACGGTCGTCGCAGGCTCGGCCTCAGCGGCAGCGGGCTCCTTAACGGTCGCCGCAGGCTCGGCCTCAGCGGCAGCGGGCTCATCGACAACCGCAGCAGCCTCCACAGCCGCCGGCCTCTCGATCTCCGGGTGCATAAAGAAGTACAGGTCCAGATACTTATCGGCCGAGCGCGTCCAGCTAAAGTCCTGGCTCATGGCCTGCGTGACCAGTTGGTTCCAGGCATCGCGGTTGTCCCAGAACAGGCGCGCCGCGCGGAACACCGCGTCGCCCATCTCGTCCCCGTTAAAGTTGCTAAACGAGAAGCCCGTGCCCTCTCCAGTGAACTCGTTGTACGGAACAACAGTGTCCTTCAGGCCACCGGTCTCGCGTACGATAGGCAGGGTGCCGTAGCGCATGGCGATGATCTGCGACAGGCCGCAGGGCTCAAACTTCGAAGGCATCAGGAACATATCGGCGGCGGCATACATGCGCTGCGACAGCGCCGGGTCAAACTCGATGCGCGCGGCCATGGTGCCGGGGTACTTGTCCTGGAAGTAGCGCAGGCCGTCCTCGTAGTCGCGGTCGCCGGTGCCCAGTACCGCCACCTGCACGCCGCCGGCCAGGATGCGGTCGAGCGCGTACATGACCAGGTCTAGGCCCTTCTGGCGCGTCAGACGCGTGACCATAACCATGAGCGGACGGTCGTCGCGGACCTCGAGCCCCAGCTCTTCCTGCAGCTTGGCCTTGCACACAGCCTTGCCGGAACGGTCGTCGACCGTGTAGTTGGCGGCAATGCGCTTGTCGGTTGCCGGGTCAAAGCCCGCAACGTCAATGCCGTTGAGGATGCCCTGCAGCGCATAGGAGCGCTCGCGCAGCACGCCGTCCAGGCCCTCGCCAAACTCGGGCGTCTGGATCTCGTTGGCATAGGTGGGGCTCACCGTGGTGATGGCATCGGCATAGTGCAGCGCGCCCAGCATGTAGTTGATGCTGCAGGCGTCGCAGCGCAACTGCGAGGCGGCCGCCGGAATGTGCGCCACACCTAGGATGTCCTCCATCACGGTGTCGCTAAACTGGCCCTGGAACGCCACGTTGTGGATCGAGAACACGGTCTTGACGCGGTCGTACAGCGGCAGGCCCTGGTAGAACTCGCGCAAGAACACGGGCGCCAGCGCGGTCTGCCAGTCGTTGCAGTGCAGGATGTCGCACTCAAAACCGGCCGGCAGGTGCTGCAGGCTTTCGGTGATGGCCTTGGAGAAAAACGCGAAGCGCTCGCCGTCGTCAAAGAAGCCGTACGGATAGTCGCGCGCAAAGTAGCGCTCGTTGTCCACGAACATATAGGTGACGCCGTCGCGCTCGAGCTTCTCCAGCCCGCAGTATTCATTGCGCCAGCCTAGGCTCACGTAAAAGTCGGCAAAGTGCTCCATTTGCGCCTTGTATTCGTCCTTGATGGTGGCGTACTTGGGCACCATTACGATAACCTCGGCGCCGGCGCGCACGAGTGCCGCAGGCAGCGAGCCCGCCACGTCACCCAGGCCACCGGTCTTAACAAACGGTGCGCACTCGGCCGAGGCAAACACGATCTGCATCTTTTTGCTGGAATCTGCCATATTGTCTCCCATGTTGCAATTCGAGAATAGCCGCCTGGCGCTAACCGGGCGGCTATTCTACATGTTACGAGCGATGTTGCGGTGCCAACGTTAACGCACGATGGTGGTGTCGGAAGTTAACGGAGCCTTGCCCAGCACCAGGATGTTCTCGGGCGTGCCGCGAAGCTCGGTGTTGGTGGGGACCACGTTGTTCTTGTCCAGAATGGCGTTCTCGACGCGTGCGCCGCTCTTGATGATGCAGCTCTGGTTGATGATCGAGTTGGTCACCGAAGCGCCTTCCTCGACCACGACGCCGCGCGACAGGATCGAGTTACGCACGGTGCCCTTGATGATGCAGCCGGCCGAGATGATCGAGTTGCACGCGTGGCTGCCGGTCGCATAGCGCGAAGGCGGCACGTCGTGAGCCTTGGTCAGGATCGGGCGCTCGGGATCGAAGAGCTGGTCGGCCACGGTCTGGTCGAGCAGGTCCATGCTGCGGCGATACAGCGACTTCTCGCTAAACACGCCCACGACCTCGCCCTTGTACTCGTAGCTGCACACGTCGATGTTGCCAAAGTCGCCCTGGAGTGCCTCGAGCAGGTCCAGATAGTCAGCGGCCTGGTAGTGGTCGATGATCTCGAGCAGCGTCTCGCGGTTGACGATGCAGCAGTCCATAGAGGCGTTGTCGCCGTACACGACGCCGGCGCTCACGCCCGTCAGGCGGCCATTCTCGTTGATTTGCAGCTTGGTCTCGTCGTCGACGTTACGCGTGGCCTTGCAATACACCACGGTCATCTGGGCACCGGAGTTCTCGTGCGCGTCGATGATGGTGTTGAGGTCCATGTTAAAGATGATGTTGGTGCCCATCATCACGACATAGGGCTTGTCCGAGCGCTGGAACAGCGTCTTGTTGGAGATGATGTCGCGCAGCAAGAAGCGCATGCCGCCCTTGGTGGTGCCATATGCATTGCCGGGCACCATGAACAGGCCGCCCTTCTTGCGGTCCAGGCCCCAGTCCTTGCCCGAGCCCACGTGGTCGATCAGCGAGCGGTAGTTGCCCGGCATGACGACGCCGACGGTCTTAATGCCGGCATTCATCATGTTGGACAGCGGGAAGTCGATCAGGCGGTAGCGGCCCAAAAACGGGACGGACGCGATGGGACGGTCCTTGAGCAGCACGCTGCCGTAGGTCGAAGAGTAGTTAGCGGTGATATAACCGATGGCCTTGCGATTGATCATCGGATCATTCCCCCTTCCCGATAACGACGTCATTTCCAACGACGGCCGTATCCTTGGTGGTATCGACAGAGCCGAGCTTCACGCCCTCTTCGACCGTGGAGTTCTCGCCCAAAATAGCGCGGCAGATGTGTGCGCCGCTCTTAACGTGCGCACCCGGCAACAGCACGGAGTCCTCGACCACGGCGCGCTCCTCGATGATGACATCGGTCGAAATGATCGAGTGACGAGCGGTGCCGTAGATCTTGCAGCCGTTGGAGACCAGGCAGTCGTCCAGACGGCCGTCCGGGCCAATGTAGTGCGGCGGACGCGTGGTGATGTTGGACATGATGGGGAAGTGCTTGTCGAACAGATCGAACTCGGGGTTGTTGCCCAGCAGGTCCATCGAGGTCTCGTGGAAGCTGGCGATGGTGCCGACGTCCTTCCAAAAGCCGTGGAACTCGTAGCTGTACAGGCGCTTGCCCTCGCCGAGCAGCTTGGGGATGATGTCCTTGCCAAAGTCGTGGCTCGAGCGCTGGTCCAGAGCGTCCTCTTCGAGCGCCTCGATCAGCACGTCTGCCGAGAAGATGTAGATGCCCATGGACGCGAGATTCGAATCGGGCTTATCGGGCTTCTCGGTGAACTTGGTGATGCGGCCATCCTCGGGGTCGGTGGTCAGGATGCCAAAGCGGCTGGCCTCTTCCCAGGGCACGGGCATAACGCTCACCGTGAGGTCGGCGTTGTTCTCAATGTGCGTCTTGAGCATCTTGCGGTAATCCATGCGATATAGGTGATCGCCCGAAAGAATCAGGACGTACTTGGGGTCGTTGGCCTTGATGTAGTCGAGGTTCTGCGTAATGGCGTCGGCCGTGCCCGCATACCAGGCGCCGCCGGTCTGCGTCTCGTACGGCGGCAGGATCGACACACCGCCGTCGCGGCTGTCCAGATCCCACGCCTCGCCGGAGCCCACGTAGGCATGCAGCAGGTAGGGGCGATACTGCGTCAGAACGCCCACCGTGTCGATGCCCGAGTTGGAGCAGTTGGAGAGCGAAAAGTCGATAATGCGGAACTTGCCACCAAAGCTAACCGCCGGCTTAGCGATCTTTTGGGTGAGTGCCCCCAATCGGCTGCCCTGTCCTCCTGCGAGGAGCATCGCGATGCATTCTTTCTTACTCATCGATTTCTCCTTCTGTCATCGATGTTCCTAAACCCATTAGCGACGGGCGCGGCGCTCGGTCGCGCCCGTCGAGTAATGCCGTGCTGGCATAGGGGAGCTTGCGCGCCTTTACGCGTGCCAGATCTCGTCGCGGTACTCGCGAATGGTGCGGTCGCTCGAGAACCAGCCCGAGGAGGCGGTGTTGAGCAGCGCCTTGCGGTTCCAGGTCTCCTGGTCGCCATAGCTGCCGGTAAGCTTCTCCCACGCATCCACGTAGCTGCGGAAGTCTGCCATGACAAGGTCGGGGTCGTTGTTGTTCATGAGCTCGTTGTAGATGCTCTCGAAGTTGCCCGAAAGACCCGCAAAGGTATTGTCCTTGAGCTCGTCCATCACGCGGCCCAGGCGCTCACGGTCGCCGTTGAGGGTATCCCACGCAAAGTAGCTGTTGGATGCCCAGAGCTGCTCGACCTCGGGGGCGGTCAGGCCAAAGATGGCCTCGTTCTCGCGGCCGGCCAGGTCGGCGATCTCGATGTTGGCGCCGTCAAGGGTGCCCAGCGTAATGGCGCCGTTCATCATGAGCTTCATGTTGGACGTGCCCGAAGCCTCCTTGCCGGCCGTGGAGATCTGCTCCGAGATCTCGGCGGCGGGGTAGATGAGCTGGGCGTTGCTCACACGGAAGTTGGGGATAAAGCAGACCTTCATGACCTCGTTGACGCGGGCATCGTTGTTGATGACATCGGCCACGGAGTTAATGAGGCGGATGGTCTCCTTGGCGAAGGTGTAGCTCGAGGCAGCCTTGCCACTAAAGATGAAGGTCGTCGGCGTCACGTGGAAGTTGGGGTCGGCGATGCGACGGTTGTAGATGTCCATCACCTTCATGATGTTCATGAGCTGGCGCTTGTAGGCGTGGAAGCGCTTAACCTGAACATCGAAGACGGTATTGGGGTCAATGACCAAACCAGTCTCGGCCTTAACGTAGGCGGCCAGGCGCTCCTTGTTGGCGCGCTTGGAGGCACCCACGGCCTTCAGGAACTCGGTGTCGTCCTTAAACTCCTTGAGCTTTTCAAGCTCAAAGGCGTCCTTCAGCCAGCCGTCGCCGATGGCCTCGGTCACGAGCTTGGCATAGGTGGGGTTGGCCTCGGCAAAGAAGCGACGGTGCGAGATGCCGTTGGTCTTGTTGTTGAACTTCTCGGGCGTCAAGGCATAGAAGTCCTTGAGCACGATGTTCTTGATGATGTCGGAGTGGATCTTGGCCACGCCGTTGACGCTGTGGCTGCAGATCACGGACAGGTTGGCCATGCGAATCTCGCCGTCCCACAGGATGGCGGTCTGGCGCAGACGCTCCTGCCAGCCCTCCTGCGTGGTGTCGAACGACTCGTGCCAACGACGGCTGATCTCATCGATGATCTGGTACACGCGGGGGAGGAGCTTGGAGAACATGCCGATGGGCCACTTCTCCAGGGCCTCGGGCAGGATGGTGTGGTTGGTGTAGCTCACGACCTGCGTCACGATGTTCCAGGCGTCGTCCCACTCGAGCTTCTTCTCGTCGATGAGGATGCGCATGAGCTCGGGGCCGCACATGGCGGGGTGCGTGTCGTTGGTGTGGATGGCCACAAACTGCGGCAGCAGCTCCCAGTTCTCGCCGTGCTCCTTCTCAAAGGTGTCGAGCAGGCTGTAGATGCCGGCCGAGACAAACAGGTACTCCTGCTTCAGGCGCAGCAGGCGGCCGTGCTCGCCGGCGTCGTTGGGGTAGAGGATGGCGCTGATGGCCTCGGCCTCGGCGCGCTCAGCATCGGCCAGGGCATAGTCGCCGCGGTTGAAGGCCTCAAGGTCAAAGTGCTCCTCGACCGGCTCGGCGGCCCAGACGCGCAGCTTGTTGACGGTCTCGCCGGCATAGCCCACGACGGGGATGTCATAAGGGACGGCCAGGATGTCCTGCGTGTCCACCGTGCGGTAGAACGTGCGACCGTTCTCCTCAAAGCCCTCAACGTGACCACCAAACTTGATGGTTACGGCCTTGTCCTGACGACGGACCTCCCAGGGATAGCCGTGGGTGAGCCACTCGTCGGTGGCCTCGACCTGGCTTCCGTTGACGATCTCCTGCTTAAACAGGCCGTAACGGTAGCGCATGCCGTTGCCGTAGCCGGCGATGCCCTCGGCTGCCATGGAATCCAGGAAGCATGCGGCCAGACGGCCCAGGCCACCGTTGCCCAGCGCCGGATCGGGTTCCTGGTTCTCGATGACGGACAGGTCGAAGCCCATGTCGTCGAGCGCCTCGGCGACCATGTCGCGCACGCCAAAGTTGAGCAGGTAGTTGTCGAGCAGGCGGCCGATCAAAAACTCGATCGAGAAGTAGTACACGCGCTTTTTGCCCTCGGCGGTGGCGCGGGCGTCGCTCTTGGTGGCAACGGTGCGGGCCTTCTCGGCCACGAGCTTGGCCAGGGCGTTAAAGCGGTCGAGGTCGCTAGCGGCCTCGACACTCTTGCCGCTGATGCTCATGACGGCATCGCGATAGAGCTCGGTAAACTCCTGCTTGTTGTCGAAGATCTTATTCATACGTTCCTTCCCCCGGGGATGTTTCTCCCGGAACGGCTATGACTTGTATCCTACGCCCCCGCGGGGCGGGTAATTACAGCTGTAACGCTTTTGTTACGCTTTCTTGGCAGGAGTCTTAACGGTACCTGCCTTAGCCTTGGGAGCAGCCTTTTTAGTGGCCGCATTCTTGGCCTTGGGCTTCACCGAGGACGTGCGCTTACGCGCCGCCTTCTTGGGCTTCTCGACCACCGGCGGCTTGTAGCTGCTGGGACCGCGGCGTTTGAGCACCACGCCTGCCAGGCCGGGCACCTTCATCTCGATGGAGTCCATCTGCCCGTTCCAGGGATAGGGCTCGCTCGAGCAGGTGTAGGGTTCCTCGCCGGCGTATCCGCTGCCGCCAAACTCGGGACGGTCGGAGTCAAAGATGACCTCCCAATCGCCCTCGCGCGGCACGCCCACTCGGAAGCTCTCATAGCTCGCCGGGTCAAAGTTGATCAGGATCACCAGGTCGTCATCGACGTCCTCGCCCTGACGGACAAAGCTCACGATGGACTGCTTGGAGTTGTCCGCGTCGATCCAGGTAAAGCCATCGTCGGTGTAGCCGCGTTCGTACAGGGCGGGCTCGGCGGTATACAGGTGGTTAAGCGCCTTGATAAACGCCTGATGATGACGGTGGGTCTCGTACTCCTCGGTCAGGAACCACTGAATGGACTCGTAGTAGCGCCATTCAATAAACTGGCCGATCTCGTTGCCCATAAAGTTGAGCTTGGCACCGGGGTGCGTCATCTGGTAGAAGGCCAGCGTGCGCAGGCCCGCAAACTGGCGCCACCAGTCGCCCGGCATGCGGCCGATGAGCGAGCACTTGCCGTGCACGACTTCGTCGTGGCTCAGCGGGCAGATGAAGTTCTCGGTAAAGGCGTACATGATAGAGAACGTGAGCAGGCCGTGGTTGCCGGGGCGCCACGGAAAATCGGTCTGCATGTAGTGCAGGGTGTCGTTCATCCAGCCCATGTCCCACTTGTAGTGGAAGCCCAGACCGCCGTCCTGCGGCGGATAGGTCACGAGCGGCCACGCGGTGGACTCCTCGGCCATCATCATTACGTCGGGGTAGTGCGCCTCTACAGCGCAATTAACTTGACGGATAAACGCGCTGGCGTCCAGGTCCTCCTCGGTACCGTACTTGTTGAACTTCTTTTGACCGGGATCGTCGATGCCAAAGTTGAGGTACAGCATGCTGGACACGCCGTCCATGCGGATGCCGTCCACGTGGAAGTTCTCGAGCCAGTACAGCACGTTGGAAACCAGGAAGGAGCGGACCTCGCCGCGGGCGAAATCGAACTTGTGCGTGCCCCAGTTGGGGTGAATCTCGTGCTCAAACAGCATGTGGCCGTTAAAGGTGGCAAGGCCGTGGGAGTCGGCGCAAAAACCGCCGGGCACCCAGTCCATAATCACGCCGATGCCCGCCTCGTGGCATGCATCGATAAAGTGCATGAGCTGCTGCGGGTTGCCGTAACGCGACGTCGCGGCGTAGTAGCCGGTCGTCTGGTAGCCCCAGGAACCATCGAAGGGATGCTCCATAAGCGGCATGACCTCGATATGCGTGTAGCCCATGTCGCGCACGTAGTCCACGAGCTCCACCGACAGATCGTCGTAGGTGTAGAACTCGCCTCGCTGCGCGGGGAAGGGATCCATGGGGCCGGGGTAGTTGCCGTACTCGTCGGGCTCGCCCTGCGGCGCGTCGCCGTGGCGCTTCCACGAGCCAATGTGCACCTCGTAGATGTTAAGGGGCTGCGACATGTGGTTATGGCTGGCGCGGCGCTTGAGCCATGCGGTGTCGTTCCACTTGTAGCCATCGAGGGTCCACAGCACGCTCGCCGTTCCCGGAGGGCACTCGGCCTTAAAGGCGTACGGATCGGCCTTATAGAGCTTTTCGCCCTCGTTGGTCTCGATGAGATACTTATAGAGCTGGCCCTGCTCGGCGCCAGGAATAAAGCCTTCCCAGATAGCGCTCGTATGCATGGGCACCAGCGGGTTGGCTTCCTCGTCCCAGCCGTTAAATTCTCCAATGACGTGGACGCTCTTTACATCGGGCGCCCAAACGCAAAAACGCCAGCCGCGCGTACGGTTCTGCGTGTCGGGGTGCGCGCCCATCTTTTCCCAGCTGCGCTCCCACGTACCGATGCCAAACAGATAGACATCGTCTTTGGTGAGCTCCGACGCGTGCGGGGCGGGTTTACGGGTAGCAGGCTTTTTAGTTGCTGGCTTTAGCTTTGTATCGCTCACGTTTGATCCCATCATGACGCGGCAGCGTGTTGCCTTGGTGACTAGATGCGAAAGGTCCAAGGCTGCACGAATCGAAGGGACGGCGAAGTTTCTGTGATTCGTTCCACCTCGCGTGCTCGGTGGAACTTTCGGCAAAAACTACGATAACACCTGTTCGTTACTTATATGAACGAAAGTGTTTTTGCGGTGGCGTTTAATCGGTAAGCGCCATGTTTATGCCACTGGCAGAATTGCGATGGTAAAACTCTTGACAGTTTTACCAATTAGGGTTTCAAGATAGTTGGGTTGACGTTTGGTAAAACGTTTTTAGCAGGTTGTTTACCCTTTGACATCGAAAGGCTCGTTTATGGACCACATCGCTGCCCCAAGTGTTGCTTTTATTTTCGATTGCGATGGCACACTGGTTAATAGCACCCCCGTTTGGGCCTATGCCCAGCCCGAGTTATTGCACCGCCACGGAGTTGACGTGACGGTCGACGATTTTGCCCAGTTTGAGCATTTGTCGCTCGAGGACGAATGCCAGGCCTACCACGACACCTGGGGCATTGGCGCAAATGGCGAGGAGCTCTACCGCGAGTTGAGCGACATCCTGATCGATGGCTACTCCAAGGTGCCGCCACGCGAGGGCCTGCTTGCATTTTTGAAGCAGGCACAGGAGGCCGGTATTGCCATGTGCGTGGCCACGTCCACTCCGGCCGAGCTGGTTACGTCTGCGCTTGCGGGCGCCGGGCTCGATGCCTACATGGAGTTTGTGACCACCACGGGCGAGGCGGGACGCTCCAAGCAGTTCCCTGATGTGTACGAGCTGGCGCTGCGCCGTCTGGAGGAGCGCCATGGGCACAAGTTTGAGCGTGCATGGGTGTTTGAGGACGCCGTTTTTGGCCTTAAGAGCTCTGGCACTGCCGGCTTTAAGCGCGTGGGCATTTATGATCCACACGGACGCATGGAGCGCGACGAGGTGCGCGCCAACTGCGACATCTTTATCGATAGCTATGAGGACCTTGATCTGGCCCGCTTGCTTTCGTTTGAGGGATAGGCGAGAGCTGTGGCTTGCAAGGTATTAGTGGTCTGCGGCTCGCCCGTGGTGGCGAGCGCGGATCTGCTGCGTCAACTGGCGGGGGAGTGCGACCGCGTCGTCGCCGTGGACCGCGGGCTCGATGCGCTGCTGGGCGCGGGACTGGGCTGCGACGTGTATGTGGGAGATGCCGACACGGTTAGCGATGCAGGTCACGCGCTGGTCGATGCCGCCACTGACTTTGAAGTTGAGCGCCACGACCCGTACAAGGACTATACCGATCTGGCGCTGGCGCTCGATTCCGTCCGCCGCCGCTGGCCGGGTGCCGAAGTGGTTGCGACCTGCGCCACTGGCGGCCGTCCCGACATGGCCCTGTCCGTGCTGGGGCTGCTCGCAGGCTACGAGGACGCCCCCATCTGGATCGCCGAGGACAAGGTGGCCGCCCGCATCCTTCACGGTGGCGACTCGTGGACTATCGAAGGCGCCGAAGGCAAGACGTTCTCCATCATTGCCATAGCCCCCAACACCGAGGTAAGCGAGCACGGTCTAGAGTGGGAGCTAGACCACTGTCCACTGGACCTGCTAGCCGACACGGGCATCAGCAACGTCGTCAGGTCAACAGCCAAGATCCAAGTCCACACCGGCACCGCCATCGCATACATTTATCAATAGGCATTTAGAGTCTGACCTAAAATAGTTCTTGCACGTCGCGCCAACTTCCCCTATAGTATCTCCTCGTTACGGGGGCGTAGCTCAGCTGGGAGAGCGCTTGACTGGCAGTCAAGAGGTCAGGGGTTCGATCCCCCTCGTCTCCACCACCGTGAATGCAGAGCCTCCGGGAAACCGGAGGCTTTTTTCATATGCAGCCACCCCGCAAACCAAAGTGACGCCACGCCAACACCCATACCGCAAAAAAGTTGCGCAATTTATTTCCCACTTCTGTACATAGTTTGTTAACCCGACGTAATTCCTTATTGCATTTCCCACTGTCAGCGTTGCGGCTCCAGCGTTGCGTGCCAACAACTACACCCGCATAAACCTGCGTCAATGTGAACAAGTTTGCAAAATAACCCCCTTAAGCACTGCAAATGGACGAAATGTTGCCTCGTGCGGCCTAAATCGGTTTCTAGCCGCCTTGTGCTAGGATGGCTATTGTTACATGGGTTCAACTGCGCTCTCGGCTTAACCGGTCGCGAAGCGCAGGGCAGATCAGCATCCGGCCGTAACGGCGGTGCCAGAAAAACCACGAGCTCCAATAGCGTCGTCATGCGTATCGCATCGAAAGCATTTGTTCTTGACTTTGTGCAAGCTGTATTTTCGATTCGACATTTCATGACAAAGCGCAGCAGTCCTACAGCTGTTTGCGTGCGGTCTAGTTTTGTTCCCGCTTGACTGGATCGCACGCAGCCAGCTGGGGTTACGGTCATTTTGCGATACACGTCCGCGACTCTAGCAACTGCGTTTATACATACCGTTCACGGTGGGGCAGAGCCACGTGCTTGTCTAACTGGGCTCAGGGTTTGAATATGGAGCGCCTTCGCGCACAAGCGCCCTGGCGAAGCCATACCCAAACCCCGTGAGCCACACGTAAGACAGCAAGGGGGGGTGTGCTCGTGTGGTATGTGATCCAGGTCATTAACGGTCGCGAAGACGTAATGCGCGAGCGCATTGAGCACGTGGTGCCGGCTGGCGCTATGCAGGAGCTCTTTTATCCCCAATTTCAAACCGAGATCAAGGTGCACGGCCAATGGGTTAAAACGACCAAGCCGCTCTTTCCCGGTTATCTTATCTGCGACACGGCAGACCCCCGCACCGTGCAACAGTACTTGCTGCTCATGGACGACTTTGCCCGGGTGCTTTCCCAGGACGGTCAGTTTGTGCCGCTGGCAAAAGAAGAGGTTCAGCTTATTGGCGGCTTTACGCATAGGGGAGACCGCGTAGTGCCCATGAGCGAGGCCCTAAAAGATGGCGACCGGGTCGTAGTAACGGCAGGCCCGCTGCTGGGCCACGAAGGCCTTATCAAAACCATTAACAGACGCAAGAGCACTGCTTATTTGGAGCTCGACCTGTGCGGCCGACGCGTAACCACTCGCGTTGGCCTTGCCGTGCTTTCAAAAGAGCAGCGCGTCATGCGCAATCACAGAAGAGCGATCGCCTAGCTGCAAGCTCGCAAGCGGACGACCGAAGGCAAAAAGTATTGGGGGAGGGGCTCTTGGAGACTACGATGATGACCATGACACAGGGCGCGCGGGAGACGCGCACGGCCGCCACGGCGAATTCCGTCACTGCCGCAGCCGGTGCTGCGGGGGATTACCTTACAAACGAAGAAGCGTACAAGATGCTGCGCGGTGCCAACTCCGGCGTGAAGCCCGAGCTTGGGCACAGGCTCTACCGCGTTGTTAAGCGTACGGTGGACATTGTCGCCGCCGGCGGAGCCCTGGTGTTGCTCTTTATTCCCGGGGTAATTCTGAGCGTGGTCATTTGCATAAAGAGCCCGGGCGCCAGCCCCCTATATTCACAGTGGCGCGTGGGCCGCGTGCGCAAAGACGGCACGTTCTACCTGTTTAAGATCTACAAGTTCCGCAGCATGGTTCCCAACGCAGACCAAATGCTCAAGGACTTGCAGGCCCAAAACGAGGCCACTGGCCCCATGTTTAAAATGAAGCACGACCCGCGCATTATTCCCGGTGTGGGTAACTTCATTCGCAAGCACAGCATCGACGAGCTGCCCCAGCTCATCAACGTGTTCTTGGGCCAAATGAACCTCATTGGCCCGCGCCCCGGCCTGCCGCGCGAGGTTGCCCTGTACAGCGAGCACGACATGAAGCGCCTGGCGGTAAAACCCGGCTGCAGCGGTCCTTGGCAGGTAATGGGCCGCAGCTACCTGGGCTTCAACGAAATGGTTGAGCTGGATCTTCACTATATAGAGAATCGCAGCCTGCGCCAGGATCTGCGGTTGATATTCGGCACGCTGAAGACGATGTTCTCTGGGGAAGGTGCCGTGTAGCATGCGCATCGCCATGATAGGCCAAAAGAGAACGGGTTCGCGCGAGGGCGGCGTAGAAGTGGTGGTAGGCGAGCTTGCTCGCCGTATGGCAGACCTTGGTCACCAAGTAACCTGCTACGACCGTATGGGCGAAGGAGCTCCTTCCGAGCCCTACGAGAAGGATGGCTACCGCATCGTTCCCGTAAAGGCTCTGGACATCAAGGGGCTCTCTGCGCTCACGAGCAGCTTTGCCGCAACAAGGGCCGCCATCAAAGACGGGGCAGACGTAATTCACTATCACGCAGAGGGGCCGTGCGTCCCCCTTCGTTTTGCGCGTTCCACGGACATCAGGACCGTGGCAACGATCCACGGCCTGGACTGGCAGCGTGCAAAATGGGGCGGCTTGGCTTCCAAGTACATCAAGTTCGGCGAGGCGACGGCGGCCAAGTGCGCGGATGCGCTCATCGTGCTTTCCCGGGGCAATCAGGAGTACTTCAAGGAGGCTTACGGCCGCGAGGCTACGCTCATTCCCAACGGCATCACTCCCGAGGCGGATCTTCCCGCGAAGGAGATCTCCGAGCGCTGGGGGCTCACCCAGGGCTCCTATGTCCTCTACCTCGGTCGCATTGTGCCCGAGAAGCGACCGGAACTGTTGTTGGAGGCGTACAAGCAGGTAAAGACGGATAAGCGCCTGGTTATCGCGGGCGACTCCTCCGATACGGACGACTACGCCGTGGCGCTCAAAGAGGCTGCCGCGTCCGACCCCCGCGCGCTCTTTACCGGCCACGTTGAGGGCAACCTGCTCTCCGAGCTGTACTCCAACGCGTATTGCTACGCGCTCCCCTCCGACGTTGAGGGCCTGCCCATGAGCTTGCTGGAGGCCATGTCTCACGGTGCGGCATGCGTTACCTCGGATTTTCCCGAGTGCGCGGATGTTCTGCAGGGTTGCGGGCTCACGTTCCCACACGGAGACGCGGGGGCGCTGCGCGACGTGCTTGAAGGCCTGATAGCGGATTCTGCCCAAGCGGAGAGGCTGGGCGCCATGGCACGTGACCGCGCGATTAATGGCTATGACTGGAACAGCGTCGTCCAAAGGACGCTTGCTTTGTATGAGGGTGTTGCGTAATGAAGATCCTTCTTGTAAATAAGTTTCATTGGCGCAAGGGTGGAAGCGAGACGTACTACTTTGCTCTTGCCGATGGTCTTCGCGCTCTTGGGCATGAAGTTGCCTTCTTCAGCATGGAGGATGAGCGTAATGAGCCGACTGAGTGGTCGCGTTACTTTGTAACGAATCGCGACTATAACGGACCGAGCTCTATTGTCGATAAGGCGAAGGCCGCGCAGGCACTTGTGTATTCCAAAGAGGCGCGCGAGAAGTTCGATGCGCTGTGCCGTGAATTCCAGCCCGATGTAATCCATCTCAATCTCACTCATAGGCAGATTACGTTTTCCATCTTGGACGCTCCTTGGCTAAAGCAGCATCCAACGCCGGTTGTGTATACCTCGCACGACTTGATTCTTGCTTGCCCGAGCTATCTTATGCTTGATTCCGAGGGCAACGTTTGCGATTCGTGTCTCGGGGGTCATTTTGGCAATTGCCTTAAGAAGAAGTGCATAAAGGGTTCGATCGCAAAAAGCGCGTTAGCGGTGGCTGAGGCGGAGTGGCTTAAACGGCACAAAACCTATTCACGTCTCGATCGCATCATCTGCCCGAGTGAGTTCATGCGGAACAAGTTTATTGAAGCGGGGCTTCCCGAGCGTCAGCTTGTCCTCATGCGGAATTTCCTGAATCCCGATTCGATGTCACGGGAAGTTGCCAACCAAAATAATGAAGATCCCTACATTCTGTATCTGGGACGCCTTTCTCGCGAGAAAGGCGTGTTAACGCTCGTGCATGCTTTTGAGAAGGCGGCACCGGTGATCCCTGATTGGCGTCTTGTTATTGCAGGCGATGGCCCTGAATGTGATGCTGTGAAGGTTAAAGTTTCCGCAATGCCAAACGAAATAAGCTCGAGGATTGAGCTGGTTGGATATAAAACCGGTGACGCCCTGCGCGGACTTGTGAATCGAGGCACTCTGGCGGCTGCGCCGTCAGAGTGGTTCGAGAACGCACCATATGCGGTTCTCGAGGCACTCGCCGCGGGCAAGCCCGTTATCGGTACGAACATGGGCGGAATACCCGAGCTGGTACGTGAGGGTGAAACGGGCTTCCTGGCTGAAGCCCACGATGAGGCAGGACTCGCAGATGCAATCCGTAGGGGTGCGGCGGTGGCCGTCGATCCTGCGGCTTACGCCGCGATGAGCGCGCATTGCCGTTCATTCGTGGCAGAGAACTGTAATCAAGAGAAGTACATCCGGAATCTCGTCTCCCTGTATCAAGAACTAATTGACCGGAAGGTGGTGGCCTAACCCATGGCCGAGAAGAAACTCAACGGAACCGTAATCGTAACGTACCGCTGCAACGCGCGCTGCACCATGTGCAACCGCTACAAGGCTCCCAGCCGTCCGGAGGAGGAGCTCTCCCTCGACGTGATCAAGAAGCTCCCGCGCATGTACTTCACCAACATCACCGGTGGCGAGCCCTTCATCAGGACCGACCTTGCGGATATCGTGCGCGAGCTGTACAAGAAGTCCGACCGCATCGTCATCTCCACCAACGGCTTCTTCACCGACCGCATCATCGCCCTTGCCGAGGAATTCCCCCAGGTGGGAATCCGCATCTCCATCGAGGGCCTGCAGCAGACCAACGATGAGATCCGCGGTCTCCAGAACGGCTTCAACCGCGGCTACGAGACGCTCAAGAAGCTCGTGGAAATGAAGCACCCGGACGTGGGCTTTGGCATGACTGTGCAGGATCGCAACGCTGCGGACTTGGTGCCGCTGTACAAGCTTTCCGACGAGCTCGGCATGGAGTTCGCCACCGCCAGCCTGCACAACAGCTTCTACTTTGTCGAGGCGAAGAACATCATTAAGGACCGTCCCATGGTGGCCCAGAACTTCGAGGACCTGGTAAACGAGCTCCTCAAGTCCAACGAGCCCAAGAAGTGGTTCCGCGCGTACTTCAACATGGGCCTCATCAACTACATCTATGGGCAGAAGCGCCTGCTCCCGTGCGATATGGCGTTCGACACGTTCTTCATCGACCCTTACGGCGACGTCATGCCCTGCAACGGCACCAAGGAGAAGCTCGTTATGGGCAACCTTAACGACGAGTCTTGGGATGAGCTGTGGGAGAGCGCCCAGGCCGAGAAAGTGCGCGGCTGCGTGCGCCACTGCGACCGCAACTGCTGGATGATCGGCTCCGTGTCTCCGGCCATGCACAAGTACATCTGGAAACCCGCGTCGTGGGTGCTGGCGCACAAGCTCAAGCCCGGCAAGAAGTTCGACATGCACGAGCTCCCCATCGTGCGCGACTACGAGTCGGGCAAGGTGACGAAGGAGGAGCTGGACGCTCTTTCCACCTGCGACATGCACGCCGCGATCAACGACGGCCTTTCCGACGCAAGCCGAGCCGACGCGCACGTGTACGAGACTGAGGAGGCGCTGTAGTGCAGCCGGGTGGAAAAATCGAATGCAAAAATTCAGAAATAGCGGTTGCTCGATATCAATCGGAGGAAACACGTGAAAGTATCCTGCATAACCAGGCACGCAATCTCTAATTATGGCTCCCTGCTCCAGGCATATGCGACACAACGAGCGGTAGAGAGCTTGGGGCATGAGTTCGAGATTGTGGACTATGTACCTGCTTGTGAGGACGTATCCCAGCAGGTGAGGACGCTTCTTTCGACAAAGCCGTCCTGGAACGGGAACCCGTTGAAGAAGTCTGTCTACAGACTTCTGATGGAGCCTGAGACAAGGGTGGCGGGCAAGCGGTTTGCGCGTGAGCGTTCCCAGCTGCTTAAGATGAGCCCTCACTATGCATCCCTGGAGGAGCTGAAGGCTAATCCGCCCAAGGCCGATGTCTATATGACTGGAAGCGATCAGGTGTGGGGTCCCATCAGCTCGGGCGCATACGACCTGTCATACGCGCTTGAGTTTGCTCCCGAGGGCGCAAGGCGCATCTCATATGCGGCAAGCTTTGGTAAGAAGAATATGCCGGATAGCGTGCGCCCCAGGTTTCTCGAGGACCTTCGAGCATATGAGGCCGTGTTCGTACGCGAGGATGCCGCGCGCGAGCAGCTTGCCTCGTGGGGCATAGAGGCCGGACAGGTTGTCGATCCCACGCTGCTGCTTGATGGCGAGGCGTGGAGAAGAATGGCGGCACCTGCCCCGAAGGGCGAATACATCCTCGTCTACCAGATTCACAGCGACCCGACGGTGGGGCAGTACGCCGTGAAGGTTGCCAAAAAGCTTGGCTTGCCCCTGATACGGATCTCCGCAAGCCTGCACCAGGCCTCACGCGAGGGCAAGTTCAAGTGGTTGCCGACGCTTGCTGAGTTTCTCTCGTATGTCGACAACGCAGCATGCCTAGTCACGGACTCGTTCCACGGTACGGCTTTTGCCATAAATCTCAATACGCCGCTGGTAGAAGTGCTGCCCAAGAACGGAACCTCGAGCAGGAACGTGAGTATTCTGCGACTCACGGACCTCACGGACAGAGTGCTTCAGAATCTAGATGATGTCGAGTTAGCATCCAAGCAGATTGACTTTGGTCGGGTCAACGACGTGATGGGTGCGGAGAGGGAGAAGTCCCTAGCGCAGCTCAAGAGCATGATTGAGGAGTAGGGCATTGTCAAAGGTTGGCACTAGGACGGTATGCAAGAAGGATATGTGCGCTGGCTGTATGGCCTGCGTCGATTCATGCCGACATGGAGCGATTGCCATTGAGGATACGATTGAGGCGTATAACGCCCGTATTGATCCTACAAGGTGCGTGGGATGTGGACTGTGCGAGAAAACGTGTCCCCAGATGGTATCCCCATCTTCGTTGCGTCCTCTCGAGTGGCTACAGGGGTGGGCGAAAGATACATCGCTCAGGATGTCATCTTCGTCCGGGGGTCTGGCTACGGCCATCTCGGAGGCGTTTGTGGCGTCAAATGGATTAGTGTGTTCATGTGCACAGGAGGGCGGTGAGTTCCGGTTCCACCTCACTTCTGATGCGGATTATTTGAGGAGGGCCCAAGGCTCCAAATATGTCAAAAGCAATCCGCTTGGTGCGTACCGCGAGGTTAGGGAGGCCCTGCAAGGTGGTCAAAGGGTTCTCTTTATCGGTCTTCCTTGTCAGGTTGCTGCGATGCGTAACTTCGTTGGAAGCCGTTTAGCCGATTCCCTTTACACCATCGACCTTATCTGTCATGGTTCACCGTCCCCCAAGGTCCTGAGCCGATTCTTGGAAGAGACAGGTAACAACCTGTCTAATGAGCTGATACTGGACTTTCGAAAGAAAGTCCAGTTTCAGCTCCGCTATCGCGGAGCTGAAACTGTGGGTAGGACGGGTGTCCGCGATCGCTACTCGATTGCTTTCCTCTCGGGTTTACCGTATACGGAAGGCTGCTACTCCTGCCGCTACGCCAAGGGTGATCGTGTCTCCGATATTACGCTTGGCGATTCATGGGGTAGCGAGCTTTCTGATGAGGTCGCGAACGGGATATCCCTCGCACTTGTGCAGACAGACAAGGGTCGAGAACTGTTAGAAATGACGGACCTTGAGCTTTTGCCGGTTGATCCTGGTCTAGCTGTGGCCAACAATGAACAGCTTCAACGTCCTTCGACGAAGCCTATAGAAAGAAATACCTTTATGGACGGCTTTCGTAACGGGGTACGGGTTAACCGACTCGTTCTCAGGGCGAGGCCAAAAGACTGCGCCAAGTACTTGGTCAAGGATATACTGCTTGCACTGGGTTTGCTCAGGGGTTAACACATCGAGAGCGTTTGCTTTAGGCATTAATGATAAGGTAATCCATATGTTGAGTAATTCCAAGGTGCCAAAGTGCGTCGTATTAATGGCGTCATACAACGGCATCCCATTTATTTCAGAACAAATTGACAGCATTCTCTCGCAGGCTGAAGTTGACGTACGTCTTTTTGTCCGTGATGACGGGTCATCTGATGGTACTCGTGATCTTCTGCAGCGCTATGCAGATGAGGGCAGTCTGACTTTGTTAACAGGAGAAAACCTAGGACCTGCTTTAGGGTTTTTGACGTTGTTGCGGAATGCTCCCGAAGCTGATTACTATGCGTTTTCCGACCAAGATGATATTTGGGATAGCGATAAACTGATAACTGCGATTAAACAGCTTAAGAAGCAGGAGAATTCGGCTCTTTATCATTGCAATTCAAGACTTGTAGATTCAGCTGGTAATGAGATGGGCCGGTTAACCTATGGGCAACAAAGGTGCATATCTTATCGAGATAACGACCCTCTCAACCAGCTTTGCATTGGGTCACCTATGGGATGTACGCAAGTATTTGATAGGCGTATTTGGGAAGTTGTTTGCTTGCATGAGCTGCCCCATCCCGTCATCATGCATGATAAGCTGATAGCTAATCTATGCGTGCTGCTGGGTTATCGGATTGTTTTCGATGCTTCTCCTCATATGGGATATCGCCAGCATGGTCGTAATGTGGTCGGTGTGAGTACTGATTTACCATCTAAAGTGATTGAGAAAATCAATAGTTTTTGTCATCCGCGAGAGATTACTCTTGCAAAGCAAGTTACTGGACTTCTTTCAACTTATTCCGACTGCATTCTTCCTCCAGAGCGTGCTCTTGGAGAGTTGGTATCGAAAATGGACGCTTCTTTCATGGCTAGGTGCAGGGTTTCTTTCTCTTCGAGGCTGAATTTCGGCAGTCTACAAGAGGGCCTTTTCAATAGATCTCTCCTCTTGTTTGGGAAGCGATGATATGAGTAAAAGCATCCCCAAACCGCACAATAGTGGGTACGTCCTAGCGCTTGCCTTTTGCGACTATCTCAAGGACAAGACCGGCACCCCAAAGGCTATTATGGCGAGTCAGCAGGCCATGGCGTCGCACGGCATAAGTTACGTCTATCTCCACTCGGTTAAGAAGACCCTGTTCAGGGACGACCAGATGCTATTTTGCGAATTCGGGGTTACGGTCGACGGGGTGGAGGCTGGTGTTTTCAGTATTGCCCAGGTGTGCGAGGCCCTTTGCAGCTGGCAAAAAAGCGGCTTCAGCCTTCTTGAGCTTCATATCCACCACCTTCTGTACGTGAGCCTTGAGAAAGTCTCCGAACTGTTAAAAGTTACAGGCAAAACACCGGTCAGGGCCTTTCTCCACGACTATTACCTGTGTTGTACAAGCTATAACCTCCAAAATAGGAGCGGCTTTTGTGACAGCTCAAGGCTCGGCGACGCTCCCTGCGAGAAATGCCCCCACTTCAGTAACAGCCTTCGTGTGGAGTCGAAGATCCAAGGGCTGTTTGACTCCATCAAAAATCTCCGTTTTGTTGCACCTTCGACCTATACGAAGAATCGGTTTCTCTCATTCAGGCCCCAATACGAGGGCCTTGTTGATGTAATACCGCACCAAAAGCTGCTTGGAGAGTATCTGGGCAACAGACGTCCTCTGAACGCAGGGGAGCGCATCAGGGTTGCCTTTCTGGGGATGCCGAGGAAGACAAAGGGCTGGGAGACCTGGCTTCGCCTCGTATCTGCGGTCGATGAACAAGAGTACGAGTTCTTCGTCTTCAACAGCTCGAACGATATGTATCCAGGGATGAACAAGCGGTTTGTCGAATTTGATGAGAAGCACCCAAATGCCATGACCGACTCTCTCAGGGAGTGCGAGATTGCCATCGTTGTCATGTGGCCATCTTGTCCAGAGACCTATAGCTACACCTGTATGGAATCTTACTCCGCAAACGCTTATACGATTTCGAGTGCATGTGCAGGCAATGTCGCCGACTTTGTCGTTGAGCATGGGTCCGGTTTGGTGCTGAATAACGAGGAGGAGCTAATCGGGCTGTTTAGGGATAAGAGCCGGCTTATCAGGGAGGTCAATCGTTTCAGGAGCGGAAAGCCTGGTCCGCTCGATCTTGTCGATTCAGATGAGATCGTAGACCTGCTTCCATGCTCCTCGGTAGGTCTCAACACGGGAGTTCACATGCACACGAGGCTGATTGAACGTGTGCTGCTGGAGGTACTCAATGCAAGATCATAGGCATGCGAGGCTCGTTATAAATAAAGCGGAGGAGCGGGCTGGTCGAAGAGGTCGTTGGTATCTCCCTAATAAGCAAGGCGTTCTAACCGTTTGCATGGGTGACCTGGCGGATGCGACGATCGTTATAGGTATCTTGGCGCAGGTTTTCTTCCTTGAGTACTATGGTCTGGGGCGATACCTCAACTGGGTAATTACCGGCATGATTTGCGTGAGGGCGCTCTTCTCCGGATGGAAATATAGCGGTAGAGCGCTACTACTTGGGCTGATTACCGTTGCAGGGTGGCTGTCTGGTGCCCTCTTGGGTGGCAATATGGAAACGTTTAGGGCGAATATTTTGCTGCTCCTCTACCCGTTTGTCTATACGCTTTACTTCTTTCTTTTGGTCACTAACAAGAGGGATTTTCTTCTTGGACTCTTTGATGCAGGTTTTCCGGTCTTCAACGCCATATTGCTTCTCAATATGGCGATCATGTTTATCCAGTACTCTACCCATGGGATGATCGCTGCGACAACGAACGACATCAGTTACTTCGAGGACAATATCTCCGGCCTGTTCTCTTATGCGTCCGTCCATGCGGTGGCCCTTTACACTTCATTCGTCGTGCTCTACAACTTCGTCTGGATTAGGAGGCTTCGGGGTCCTCTCTGGCCAACCCTTGCCATCGCTTACAACGTCTGCCTTATCGTCCTGTCCTTCTATCTTGCGACACTCAACGATAATAAGGCGCTCTTCATAATCCTTCCTCTCGTTTTAGTGATGTTCTGGCTTATTTCAGTCATGAGAGGAGAAGCGGATGTTTCGGGTCCCTTCTTTTGGCTTGTCGCCTTGTATTTTATCCTGACAATTGCATATGCCTTGGTGCCTGCGTTCCAGATCCTCGTGGATACGCAAGTGTTTGGTCTGTTCGATATGGTTGGCAGTTCAGCTTCCGTCGGTACTGCTGCCGACGGCAGTAACGAGAGGATTGCTATCATCGGCTTCGCTCTCTTGAGACCGGCTACATGGAGTCTCGGAGAGGGTCTTGGAGCCTCAAGCTTCTACGCGTCCGGGTTCATGTCGTTTAACCACTTTGGTCAAGCGGATATGGGGTCTTTCTTGATTCTCATGGGGGTTTGGGAGACGGCAGCGTATGTAGCGTTTTTCCACTCCGTGGTTAGTGAGTTTATAGAGCAGGAAAAAGGATCTAATGGCCGGATTGTTCGTTTGCTCCTTTTGCTAACAATTCTTATTACCTTTCTGTATACGCAGTGCTTTACAAGGGTGAACTGCTGCTTGTGCCTACTGCTGCTCTGTGGAGCGCTGGCTTGGTCGTGGAATTCCTCGGCTGCAGACTATTTGATTATTGATAGAGACGAAGAACAGGTTTGAACATGAAAATAGGCATTTCCACATTTACGCATGGGGACAACTATGGGCAGAGGCTCCAGAACCTTGCTGTCCAAGAAACTCTCAAACTCTCGGGTGCAGATGTCCTTACGTTCAGACAGAAGGACTCGAGATCTGCCAAATACAAGCTCAAGTCTTTGGCTTCGCTCATTCCAAAGGGGCTTGCCGTTGCCCACATCCAGAGGCATCGTTCGTTTGAGGATTTCAATTCCCGTAACATTTCCTTTAGCCGGGAGGTTATATCTGATTCCAACCCTCCACGTGACATTAAATCCTATGACTTTTTCGTTGCTGGGAGCGACCAAGTTTGGTCTCCGTATTCCCCTGACGCTAACTCCACTATGTTTCTCACGTTTTCGCCAAGAGAAAAGCGCATTGCTTTTTCGCCAAGCTTGGCAGCTCCGACGATTCCCGAGGAGAAGCGTGAGCTGTTCCACGGCTATTTCGACGGGTTTGATAGGCTGTCCGTTCGTGAGCAGAAGAGCGCCGAGCTTATAAACAGTCTGTACGGCTTAAAGGCCGAGGTGTTGATTGACCCAACACTGATGTTTGACGGCTCCTGGTGGGAAAGGTATGAAAAAGAGCCGCACTGCGGGCTTCCAAATGATTATGTATTGACGTACTTCCTCGGGAGTGCAGCTTACGAAGAGAGGGTTGCCGAAATCTGTGATTCACTTAGCTGCAAGAGGGTCGATTTACTAGGGGATGCGCGCTACTACGCCCTCGGGCCTTCAGAGTTCCTCTATGCCGTCCGTCACGCAAAGCTTGTAGCGACAGATTCATATCACGGATCAATTTTCTCGATCTTGTTCGGGAAGCCGCTGATTTATTGCCCTCGTGAGTCCACTGGTCCAGACATGAGCAGCCGATTCGACACGCTAGCCAGCGAGCTGGGTGTTTCTTTCGTTGAGCGGTCAATTCTTTCCGTATGTAATTCGGAACTGCTCGAGAGTGACTATTCAAAGGCGTATGACAGGTTGGCAGCTCAGAGGAAGATCGTTGTTGAATTCCTCGATAGATGTGGATTGAGCATTCCCTCGGAGGCCGCCCGTGGCTAGCCAGCGTAAGGCGGGCGCCCTCCTCGGCTACGCCAACATCCTCGCAAAGAACCTCGTCAACCTCGTCTACACGCCAATGCTACTGTCCTACGTGGGGCAGGCGGACTACGGCGTCTTCCAGAGCTCGAACTCCTTTGTCTTCTCGCTGACGCTCCTGTCCTTCGGCTTCTCCGAGGCCTACGTGCGCTTCTACACGCAGACGGTGGCGCACGGCGGCGAGCGCGACATCCGGCACCTGAACGGCATGTACCTCACGCTTTACGTCGCCGTCACAGCCGCGGCGGTCGCCCTCGGCATGGGCTTCTCCGCAAACGCCGGCGCGGTGTTCTCGGCCGGGTTCACCGAGGCGCAGGTCTCGCTCGCCCGGGAGCTGCTCGCCATCATGACGCTCAACGTCGCCTCGACGTTGTTCACCGTCGTGTTCAATTCCTACATCACGGCGCACGAGCGCTTCGTCTACCAGCAGACCAGGCAGCTCGTCACCACGCTTGCGACGCCGCTGTGCGCCTGGGCCCTGCTGGCCGCCGGTATGGGGCCCGTGGGCGTTGCCCTAGCACAGCTCGCGGTGAACCTCGTCCTGCTCGCCCTCAACGCGCGCTACGCCATCGTCGTGCTGGGCATGCGCTTCGAGCTCAGGGGCGCCGACTGGGGCGTCATGCGCGGCATCGCCGCCTTCAGTGCCTGGATCTTCGGTAACCAGGTCTGCGAGATGGTCAATCAGAGCGTGCCCAACATCATGCTGGGGGCCATCTCGGGCGCGACTGCGGTATCGCTGTTCGCGGTGGCCGTGAACATCCGCCAGGTCTTCTACTCGCTCTCCACCACGATGTCGAACGTCTTCATTCCGAAGGTCAACCGCATCGTCGCCACCTCGGACGACAACGCCGAGCTCACTCGCCTTATGACGCGCGTGGGCCGCTACCAGATGGTACTGTTTTGCTGGGTGTACGGAGGTTTCGCTATTCTTGGGAAGTTTTTCGTGACGAGGTGGGCGGGCCCGGGCTTCGCCGAGGCCTACTGGCTCGTGCTCGCCATGACGCTACCCGTCATGGTGCCCCTCTGTCAGAACGTCGGCATCGAGATCCAGAGGGCCAAGAACATGCACCACGCCAGGAGTCTCGTCTACCTTGCGATGGCGGTCGGGAACGTTGCCTTCACCGCCGCGGCCGCCCCGGCGCTGGGGCCGTGGGCCCCCGCGATCGCCTATGTCGTCAGCATCGTGCTCGGCAACGGACTGTGGATGAACTGGTACTACCAGAAGCGGGTCGGTCTCGACATGCTCTTTTTCTGGAAGCGGAACCTGCCGGTGCTGCTCGCCTGGGCTGCCGTCACCGTCGCCTGCCTCGCTGGCACGGCGGTCCTGCCCGTCAACGGATGGCCCGCGTTCCTCGAGTGGGGCGCCGTTTACAGCGCGCTTTTCGCCGTCGCCCTTTGGCTCGCCGTCCTAACGAAGGACGAACGTATCGCGGTCGTCTCTCGTCTCCCGTTCCTTAGATAGGGTCCATCATGAATGATTCCGAGAAATCCCCGAGGGTCGTCTCGCTTGGCGACCGTTGCTGCGGCTGCGGCGCGTGCGCTGCCCGCTGCCCCAAGTCATGCATCTCCATGGAACCCGATGATTGTGGCTTCCTACACCCCACCGTCGACGCCTCCGGGTGCGTAGGCTGCGGGGCGTGCGACGCCGTATGCCCGGCGCTCAACGCCCCTGGGGAGGACGGGTGTGAGTTCGCCCTCTGGGCGAAGGCTCATGACGTCGGCTTGCTCGATAGATCGTCGTCGGGCGGCGTGTTCGGTCTACTCGCCGGTGACGCTCTCTCGCGCGGCGGTGTTGTGGCGGGCGCCGCGTGGACGGACGGTTGCCGCGAGCTTCGTCACGTGCTCGTGGAGGACAGGCCGGCGCTCGGCGCCGTTATGCGCTCGAAATACGTTCAGAGTGCGGTTGGCCGCGGCGTCTTCGAGGGCGTCCGCGCTGCCCTGCGTGAAGGCAGGCCGGCGCTCTTTGCCGGTACTGCATGTCAGGTGGCTGGCATGCGCTCATACCTGGGGAAACTCGCCGACTCTGACCTCTTCCTCGGCGTCGACGTCATCTGCCACGGTGTTCCGTCTCCAGAGCTCTGGTCGCGCTGGGTCGACTACCGTGGTGAGGCCTTCGGGTCGGACGTCTGCGACGTCAATATGCGGAGTAAGACAACCGGATGGTTGTCTTACTCCGCTATGTACAAGCACATAGCGGAGAAAGACAACACCGGGGACACCGAGTCCCAGATATTCGGCAAAGACTGGTACATGAAAGCGTTTCTGGCCAATGCGAGCCTTCGTTCGTCCTGTCTGGCATGTCCAGCAAAGCGCTCCAGCGGCGCCGATATCACGCTCGGTGATTTCTGGGGGTTCCAGAATACCCATCCCGAGGTCGACAACTCCAAGGGCGTATCTGCCGTCCTATGCAATACCGAGAAGGGCGTGCGGGCATTCGAGGCTATTTCTGGGCTTACTGCAAACGGTCCGGCGACGCTTGATGGGGTAATCGCGGGCAACCCTAGCCTCGTCCATTCTGTCACGCCTTATCCAAAGCGCGACGAGTTCTTGAACGACGTGTCTGCCGGGCTTTCCATCCCAGATCTCATGGACAAGTGGGATTTCCGTCCCACTCTCTGGCAGCGTGTCCGCCGCAAGCTTGGTGGTATTAAACGACGACTAAAGAGACTCGTTGGAAGGAGAGCCTAGATGGCCAAGGATCGCTACCTTCAAGCTCTTCGTGGGCTTGCGATTTCCGCAGTGGTGCTTATCCACTGTCTTCCTCAATGTGCCGCGTCGGTCGCCATTCGCCCATTCCTCAACTTTTCTGTTGCGTTGTTCTTGTTTTTATCCGGTGTTCTTACCGACGAGCGCAAATTTAATGCGGGGGGGGGTCTTCGACGCCGCATTAGCAAGGTTGCCGGACCTTATGCGTTCTGGAGCGTTATCTATCTTGCGGCGTTTCCCCGCCCTTCATGGGCGTCTGGGTTTCTGGCGTTCGCCGTGGGCTCCGTATCGGCTCAGATGTACTATCTATTGGTCTATTCACAGCTTGTGCTGCTTACTCCGGTACTGTTCAGGCTCCTTTCACGGTATAGGTTCTTTGTCTATTGTGTGACACCGGCTTGCTTGCTTCTAAGGGAGCTCGCTGCCGTTGCCGGTATCGCATTGCCTCTAATACAGGTTTTCTGCCCCATGTGGCTCATCTTTTATGTTTTCGGTCTCGACTGGAGGCGTTGGGCTGCGCTCATTGAAGGACGAACCACTCAGCTTGTTGCAGTGCTCTTTATATTTTTAATAATTCAGGAGGTCGCAGGCTTCTGGTGGTATTTGACTGGCGATTTCAATATGGCCACAACTCAGCTTAAGCTCGGTTCTGCCGCGACCTCTTTAGCTGTGATCGCGCTTCTTATGGCGGTTCCGGGATCATTCAAGTCGCGATTATCTTCTACTTTGCTTGTTGACCTTGGGAACGCCTCTTTTGGAATCTACCTCTGCCATATACTTGTTCTCAAGGCCGTTTGGAAACTGCTTGGATTATTCGTCATTCCACTTGGTGTTTCGACATTTGCTGTTTGGGCGCTAACTCTTGCCGGATCTTATTCGCTTGTATCACTTTGCGGTCGTTATTTGCCCGAACGAATTCACATCATTGTGGGATTATAAATTGATTTGGCTCTGTTAGACCAGGATTGACATACATGTGTCCTCACGGTGCCATATCATTGA
>URDE01000010.1:0-32249 GCA_900546525.1 uncultured Collinsella sp. | reverse complement strand
CTGGCTCCCCGGGTAGGACTCGAACCTACAACAGCGCGGTTAACAGCCGCGTGCTCTACCATTGAGCTACCGAGGAATAGGTGCGTGCTCTCAAGCAACGAAGTTTATTATACGGACGAATCAGCTCAGGGCAAGAACTTTTTTTTGAGAATTTTTCCGACCTAGTCATTGGGGGCGTCCCCAACGACTACATAAAGGCGCCCCCAAGCGGGTGTGCTTGAGGGCGCTTCTTGCTTGACTAGCTTTCGATGTAGTCTTTGAGCTTGCTACTACGGCTCGGGTGACGGAGCTTGGCCAGGGTCTTGGACTCGATCTGGCGAATACGCTCGCGCGTGACACCAAACTCGCGGCCGACCTCCTCGAGCGTACGGGGATGTCCGTCGACAAGGCCAAAGCGCAGCTCGATAACCTTGCGCTCACGATCGGCAAGTGAGTCGAGCACCTGGGTGAGCTGCTCCTGCAGCATGGAGAAGCTGGCGGCATCGGGCGGAACGATAGCCTGGGAGTCCTCGATGAAGTCGCCCAGCTGGGAATCCTCTTCCTCGCCGATGGGAGTCTCGAGCGACACGGGCTCCTGCGAAATCTTCTGGATCTCGCGGACACGGTCGGCACTCATGTCCATCTCGGCACCGATCTCCTCGGGGGTCGGGTCGCGACCCAGGTCCTGAAGAAGCTGGCGCTGCACGCGGACGAGCTTGTTGATGGTCTCGACCATGTGCACGGGAATACGGATGGTACGGGCCTGGTCGGCGATAGCACGCGTGATAGCCTGACGGATCCACCACGTGGCGTACGTGGAGAACTTAAAGCCCTTCTGGTAGTCGAACTTCTCGACGGCGCGGATCAGACCGAGGTTGCCCTCCTGGATCAAGTCCAGGAACAGCATGCCGCGACCAACGTAGCGCTTGGCGATGGAGACGACCAGGCGCAGGTTGGCGCTGATGAGCGCCTGCTTGGCCTCGAGGCCGACGTTCTCGATACGGGTCAGGCGACGCATCTCGGCGCGGGTGAGCTCGATCTCGCCCGCCTCGGCGGCCTCGAGCTTCTCGGTGGCATCGAGACCGGCCTCGATCTTCATGGCCAGATCGACCTCTTCGGAGGCGGTCAGCAGGTCGACCTTACCGATCTCCTTAAGGTACATACGAACCGGGTCGCCGGTCAGCATTACCGTGGAGGCATCGATACCGCGCACGCGCGAGCGCGAACGGGACGTGCGCACGGTGCGCTTCTTCTTGCTCTTGGAAGAACCCATCTCGGCGTCGGCCTGACGGGCCATCTTAAGCTCGTGATCGTCGAGCGAGCCGGAATCGTGCTCGTCGTCATCGAAATCGTCGGTATTGCTATCGTTATCGTCATCGTCGACGTCAATGGGGGCGTCGTCGTTTCCGCTCGCGGAGATAATCTGGATGCCGCTGTTGCGCAGCGCGGAATACACCGCGTTGAGCTGCTCGTCAGACACATCGATATCCTTCAGGGCGACCTGAATCTCGTCCTCGGTTACCGAAGTCCTGTTTGAGCCGTTGCCCATGAGCTTTGCAACGTAGGATTCCAGCCCAGTACCCGTGCTCTCACTCTTTTTTGGCACAGATTCTCCCTTCATAGTCCACAGGACTCATTACTTTAGCACACACATTGACGTCTATACCCAAAATTCAGACTGGATATAGGCGCAAATACGCTGGTTGACCACAACATCTAGGCTTGGTCGGCGCCCGCTGTCTCCAAACCAATCAAACGAAACGGATCTGCCACGCCGCCGATCGACTTTTGGAGCTCGCGCTGGCGCTGAGAATCTTGCATCGCCTGCATCGTCAGCACACGGCGCGCCTCATCGTCGAGCGACCGGTCCTGGCGAAGCTTGGCCTGTGCGGCGCGCATGCGGCGCTTGATGGTGTAGAGCTCGAGGGTATCGAGCATAAACACGATGTTCGTCTCGGTGGGGTGCTTGCTCGTCGACGAAATGCGCCCGGCGCTGACAAGCGACGCTGCCTCGGGACACACCGCGCGCGCCGCATCCATGCACGCCGTGGGGTCGGTGCCCGGCGGCGTCGCGAGCACGGCCCACGCGATGGACTCGAGGCGCGGATCCACCCACTCGATCGAGCAGATGCGGTCGGCATACGTGCGGAACAGATCGGGGTAGCTCGTGAGCATCGTCAGCAGCTCGCGCTCCCCCGCCAAAGACTTTCGTTCCAGGTCGGTCAGCACGATCGGCATCGTCGGTGCCTCAGACGCGCCCGCTGTGTCGGCAACCGGCGCCGCGCCATCCATACCAACCGGCACATCGATCGGCGGCATATCGTCGACGACCTCGACCGGCGCGGCCCCGTAGGCCTCGAGCGGAACATAGTCGTACGGTTCTTCCTCGACCGGCGTAGACACCGGCGGCGTCGCCCCCGACGCCCAGGCACCGCGAGACGCCCCCTGCGAACCTGATGCCCGAACGCCTGCGCCGCCTGCACGCTCGGTTTGCGCCCGCTGGCGCTCGTAGTTCTGCTCGCGACGACGCTCGGCGTCCTCGCGCTTGGCAACATCGCGAAACACACGGCCCGAGCTCGAACGCACCGTCTCCAAGTCCAACCCCAGCAGGTCGGCAATCTGGATAAAGTACGTATCGATCATGTAGCTATCGCGCAGCGGATAGATGAGCGTCAGCGCATCCTCGAGCGCCTTGGCACGACCGCCCGGCGTGGAAATGTCGCTCGACTCCTGCAGCGAGCGGTACACAAAGTCCATGAGGGGCTCGGCGGCGTCGATACGCGCCTGCAACGCCTCGCCACCATGCGCGGTGATGAACTCCATGGGGTCGTTGCCGTCGGGAAGCACCACGCAGCGCAGGTCCATCGAATCCTGCTCGATAAACTGAATCGCGCGGCGCGCGGCCTTTTGACCGGCAGCGTCGCCATCGAACATATATACAATGCGCTTGGCAAAACGGGTGAGCGTCTTTACATGATGTTCCGTCAACGCCGTACCCAGCGTGGCGACGACGTTTTTGATCCCCGCCTCCCAGCAGGCGATACAGTCGGTATATCCCTCCACCACGATGGCGGTATCCTGCGCGACGATAAACTCCTTAGCCCAGTTAAAGCCGTAGAGGTTTCGCTTTTTATGGAACACGCTCGTCTCGGCGGTGTTGAGGTACTTAGGCTGGCCGTCGCCCATAATGCGCCCGCCAAAGGCGATGTTATGACCCTGCTCATCAAAGATGGGAAACATCACGCGGTCGTAAAAACGGTCGGCAAGCTGCCCGCGACCACGGCTCACGGCCACATTGGCGTCGATCATCTCCTGCGGGGTAAAGCCCGCCTGCGACAGATGCGACACCAGCGCATTGCGACCCGGTGCAAAGCCCAGGCAGTAGCGGCGGCAGACATCGCCGCCCATACCGCGACTGGCGAAGTACTCGCGCGGACGGCTGTCCTTACCGCGCATAAGCATGGTGTGATAGAACTGGGCGGTTTCCGCACATAGGTCGTAGATGCGGGCGCGCTTGGTGCCGCGCTCGCGATAAGCGCCGGTATCGTGCAGTTCAATGCCGGCACGGTCGGCCAGGTAGCGAATCGACTCGGGAAAGCTCAGGTTCTCGCGCTTCATGATGTAAGTGAAGACGTCGCCGCCCTCGCCACAGCCAAAGCAGTGCCACACCTGCGTGGCAGGGATAATGTGAAACGACGGGGTCTTTTCGCCATGGAAGGGGCAGCAACCCCAAAACTCATGGCCGCGGAGCTTGAGCTCAACCGTTTCCTGCACGATGGCAACCAGATCGGACGCAGCGCGTACCTGGTCTTTTTCCTCATCGCTAATCACAGATGCTCACCCCCTGCTCGCCCAAATGATGACGGATATCGTCAATGTTACCCTCAACGGTCGCGATAAGCTCGTCCAGCGAATCGAACACGCGCGACGGGCGCAGCCAGCGCGTAAACGCCAGCGACACCGAGGCGCCGTACAGGTCGCCCGCATACCCGATCAAGTTGGCCTCGAGATGAGCCGAGGCGGCATCGTCGGCATACGTCGGCGGCAAGCCCACATTGACGGCAGCAGGCCACACGGTATCGTCGACCAGCACAAGGCCCTCGTAGACGCCATCGGCAGGAACCTGGATGCCCTCGGGCACCTGGATGTTTGCCGTGGGAAAACCCATGTCGGAGCCCTGGTGACGACCGCCGGCAACAACACCTCGCAGCATGTACGGGCGGCCGAGCAGCTCGGCGGCAAGCTCAACATGTCCCCGGCGAAGCTCCTGGCGAATACGGGTGGCGCAGACCGTCTGTCCATCGACGCACAGCAACTCGTGGCCATAGACGTCAACGCCGCGCTGGGCACCCCATGCCTGCATCTCGGCAACGCCCGAGGCGCCGCCGCGACCCAACCTAAAGTCGCTACCCACGCGAATTGAGCGGATATCGACGACGCGCGACAGCAGCTCAAGAAAGCCCACGTGGTCGAGTGCCGCCACTGCAGGCGTAAAGGGAACGGCCACGACCGCATCGACCCCGGTGAGAGCCAGGGCATGCAGACGGTCGTCCGTCGTCATCAGTTTTTGAGCGGGCGAGGGGCTCACCACCACGTCCGGGTCGGGGTCGAAAGTAACCAAGACCGCCTTGCAGCCGTGGGCGCGTGCATCGCGAACGACCGCGTCGATCAGTTCGCGATGCCCCCGATGCACGCCATCGAACACGCCGATGGCGATCGACGCGGCGCCCAGGCACGCGCAATCATCAAATGCATCGGCGGCGACGATGCGGGCCTCATCCGACTCGCCCGCGAAAAAAATACGCGCGAGCTCGTGGGAGGTCAGCATCATCGAACACCGCCAATCGCCTGCGGAAAGACGTGCTCCATTACAAAGCGACCACCCTCGATACGGGCAAGCGCCTTGAGCCCGCCATCGAGCACCAGCGCAAACGGCGCCTTCGATACATCGAAGCCCGCAAGCGCGCGCTCAATAGGAATACGACGTCCGCACAGCAGATCGTCGGCAAGGTCGCCCGGCAAGTCGACGCGCGTGGCACCCAGTGCCGCAATGGGATCCAGGGCAAAACCGTCAGCGGACTCGGCAGAAAGCTCCTCGACCGTATGACAGGCGCCAATGGAAACAACGCCGGAGGCCGTACGGCGCAGCGCGGAAATGTGCGCCGCGTTGTCGCAGGCACGACCCAGGTCGCGAGCGAGCGCACGGATATAGGTGCCCTTGCTCACCGAAAACGCCACGGTCCAAACGCAAGCGTCGGCATCACCGCTCACGGCAATCAGATCGGCGGAGTATACCTCGACCGGACGCGGGGGCAGCGACACGGCATTGCCCTCGCGCGCAGCCTTATAGGCGCGCACGCCGTTGACCGAAATGGCCGAAAACGCCGGCGGCACCTGCATCTGCGGGCCCAACATGGCACACAGACGCTCGCGAGCATAGGCCGGATCGCGCAGGTCGGCGGCAATGGGCACCGTGCGGACGGCCTCGCCCTCCGTATCATCGGTATTGGTCTCGACGCCAAACGAGATGTCGGCGACGTAGCTTTTGGTATCGAGCGTGAGCATGCCCAGCAGACGCGTTGCCTGGCCCACGCCCACCACCATGACACCCGATGCCATGGGGTCAAGCGTTCCGGCATGACCGACGCGCCGCTCATGGAGGGCGCGTCGGCATTGCGAAACCACGTCATGGGACGTGCAGCCCACCGGCTTATCGACGGCGAGCAGCATATTAAGTTGAGAAGGTGTACGACGAGCCATGTACCATCCAAAAAGTTAGAGCTCGACGGTCACCGAAGCGGGATCCTCCCCTACCAGCTCGGCCAGCATGGGGAGTGCCACGGTGAGCGTCTCGGAAATCGTTCCGGCGTTGGTAAAGCCGGCGGCAGCGTGGTGCCCACCTCCGCCAAAGTTGGCCGCAATCTCGGAAACATCAAGATCGCCCTTGGAGCGCAGGTTGCCGCGCACCTTGGTATCGCCCTCGATGCCCTTAAGGAACAGACAGACCTCGACGCCCATCACCGCGCGCACCACATCGACCAGGCCGTCGCACTCATCAGAGGTGACGCCGCATTCCTTAAGGTCACTTTCGTATGCGTAGCTATACGCCACGCGCCCGTGCGCGACCGTTTTGATGCGACCCATGACGATGGACTTGAGGTGCAAGAACTCGACGCGTTGGCTCTGGTAGACCTCGAGCGCGACGCGCGCCGGATCGGCACCGTGCGCCACCAGACGCGAAGCGGCATGAAACGCTGCGGCATCGGCGTTCTGATACTGAAAACGACCGGTGTCGGTGACCAGGCCGCACAGCAGGCAGGTCGCGATGCTGTCACTTGCGGTAATGCCGCAATCGGCCAAAAAGCGGTCGATGATCATGGCGCAAGCAGCAGCATTGACACACCTGAGGCTGACCTCGGCAAACTCCTCGCGCGCCGGGTGATGGTCAAAGCACGCCACGTGAGCCGAGCGACGCAACACCTCGGCGGAATTATTGAGGCGCTCGACGACCGGCACGTCTACCGAAATGAACAGGTCCGGGTTGCCGGTGTAGGCAGATGCCGGCACCAGCAGATCGGCGCCCTCCATAAAACGGTAGATGCGCGGAACGGGATCGTCGTCTGCCAGCAGCAGGGCGATGTCCTTGTCGGGGAACACCTTCATAAGCGAAAGGCCCAGGCCCAACACGGAGCCCAGGGCATCGCCATCGGGAGAGGTGTGACCCGAGATCGCAATGGAGGACGCACCCTCGATGAGCTCGAGGATGCGTCGTTTAATATCTGCAGACTCGCACGAGGCGAGATCGGCGGAATTAGTCATCTAAAGCTGCCTCCTGGGCGGCATCCGCTATGGGGTAGCCGTCCTCGTCCTTTTCGATCGCAAGCGTGGCCGGAACGTTCTCCAGCGCACGCGTGATGCGCTCGGCCTCATCGGTCGAGCGATCGATACGAAAATCGAGCTCGGGCGTGACGCGCCAATCAAGCGAGCGAGCCAACAGACTGCGGATGCGGCCCTTGGCGCTGGCGAGCGCCTCCATGACCTCATCGTAGCGGCTCGCATCGCACGACACGTACACGCGCGCGAACGAACGGTCCACCGCGACCTCGACCGCGGTCAGGGTGACCAGGTCGAGTCGCGGATCGGAAACCTCAAAGAGCAGGATATAACCGAGCTTCTCGCGGAGCTGCTCGCCCAAACGGCGGGTTGCCTGCGTTTGCTTCATAGCGCTACCCCCTACTCGGTACGGGCAACCTGGTCGATGCGGTAACCCTCGATCTGGTCGCCGGGCTTGATGTCCTGGAAGTTCTCCAGGCCAATGCCGCCCTCGGAACCGCTCTTGAGGCTCTTGGCCTCGTCCTTGTAGTGGCGCATCGAGGCAATCTTGCCGTTGAAGACCACAATGCCATCACGCACCAGGCGCACGGAATCGGTCGCGGCGATCTCGCCCTCCTCGACGCGGACACCGGCGGCGATGCCGACTTTGGGCACCTTGAAGGTGTCCAGGACAGTCGCGGTACCCGTGGAGACCTCGACCTCGGTGGGCTTGAGCATGCCGATGCGGGCAGCGTCGAGCTCCTCGAGGCACTTGTAGATAACGTCGTAGCAACGGATCTCGACGCCCTCGCGCTCGGCGGCGGAGCGGGCCTTGCCGTCGGGACGCACGCCAAAGCCGATGATGATGGCGTTGGAGGCGTCGGCCAGGACGACGTCGGTCTCGTTGATGGCACCGACGGCGGAGTGGATCGTGTTGATGCGGACCTCGGACTGATCCATCTTGTCGAGCGAGTCCTGAAGGGCCTCGATGGAACCCTGGACGTCGGCCTTGATGATCAGGTTGAGTTCCTTGACCTCGGCGTCGGCGATCGTCTCGAAGAGGTTCTCGAGCGTGACGTGCTTCACGCGGCTCTGCTCCTCGATACGGGCCTTGAGCGAGCGCTCGTCAGCCAGGGCGCGAGCCTCGCGCTCGTCCTCGAACACGCGGAACTCGTCGCCGGCGTTGGGCACGGACTGCAGGCCCAAGATCTCGACGGCGTCGGAGGGACCGGCCTCGGTGACGGCGTTGCCCTTGGGATCGAGCATGGCACGAACGCGACCATAGGTAAGGCCAGCGACCAGCGTATCGCCCACGTGCAGGGTACCGCGGGTCACCAGCACGGTAGCGACCGAGCCGCGGCCCTTGTCGAGCTTGGCCTCGAGGACGTTACCGGAGGCAAAGGTATCCGGGTTGGCCTTGAGCTCGAGCACGTCGGCCTGAAGCAGCACGGTCTCGAGCAGGTCGTCGATACCGATCTTCTGCTTGGCCGAGATGTTGACGAACATGTTCTGTCCGCCCCACTCCTCGGGGATGATGCCGTACTCGGTGAGCTCCTGGCGCACGCGGTCGGGGTTAGCGCCCGGCTTATCGATCTTGTTGACGGCGACGACGATGGGTACGCCGGCGGCCTTGGCGTGGTTGATCGACTCGATGGTCTGAGGCATGACGCCGTCGTCGGCGGCCACGATCAGAATGACGATGTCGGTCACCTTGGCGCCGCGGGCACGCATGGCCGTAAAGGTGGCGTGGCCCGGGGTATCGATGAAGGTGATCTTGCGGTCGTTGATCATGACCTGCGAAGCGCCGATGGCCTGGGTAATGCCGCCCGCCTCGCCGGCAGCGACGCCGGTGTGACGGATGGCGTCGAGCAGGCTCGTCTTGCCGTGGTCGACGTGACCCATGACGGTGACGACCGGGGCGCGGGGCTTAAGGTCGGCGGGATCGTCGTAGAACGAGAAGGTATTCTCCTCCTCGGGGGTGATGATCTTGATCTGACGGCCAAGGTCGTCGGCAACGAGCTCGACAAGGTCGTCGGACATGGACTGCGTCATGGTGAGCGGCGTGCCCAGCAGGAACAGGCGCTTGATGATGTCATTGGCCGGAACGTCGAGCGCCTCGGCGAGCTCCTGGACGGTAACGCCCTGGGAGACCTTGATGGCGTCGAGCTCCTCGGGGTTCACGCCCTGGGCCAGCGCCTCCTCAATCTTGCGCTCCTCCTGAGCCTTAGCAGCCTCGCGCTCGCGCTTCTCCTTGCGCTTCTTGCGGCGACCGGTGGACTCGCGAGAGGCCTCCTCGACGGCGGCGCGGGCCTCCTCGAGCACCTTCTCGCGGCTGTACTCCTCGGCCTCACGCGCCATGCGGCTGTAGTGGTCCTCATCGTTGCCGTGACCGCCCTTGCGCTTCTTGCCCTTGCCCTGCTTATCGGGGTTGGGGAAGTCCATGCCGGCAGCGACGTTGTTGCTGGCGTTGGTGCGATGGCTGTGCGGACGGCTCTCGGAGGCGTGGCGATCGGAGTTGTTGTCGGAGGCGTTGCGATCGTTACGACGGCCACCGCGACGGTCGTTGTTGCCGCCACGACGGTTACCGCGCTCGGAGGCGCGCTCGGCCTTGGCCTTCTCCTCGGCGTCCTTCTTCTCCTTGAGCACGGTCTCCTGTGCGGCGATCTGGTCGAGCAGCGAACGGAAGCGCGAGCCGGAGTCGGAAGCGGGGACGGCGCGGCGCTGGGCCTCGCGGGCAGCCTCCTCCTTCTCGCGGGCAAGGCGCTCCTGCTCGGCCTTCTTCTTGGCCTCGGCCTCGGCGCGGGCGGCCTCCTCAGCAGCCTGGGCGGCGGCGAACTGGCGGCGCTCCTCCTCGCGTGCCTTCTCGGCGGCGATACGCTCACGCTCGGCCTCGGCAGCGCGCGCTGCCTCCTCGGCGGCGGCTGCCTCCTCCTCGGCCTGCTTGGCGGCCTCGACTTCCTTGGCGCGGGCCTCGATCACCGAGGCGAGCTGCTTGCGGACCATGGCGACGTAAGCGTCCTCCAGAGCGGAGGAAGCGGACTTAGCGGGAATCTTCATTTCGGCGAGATGACCCATCAGTTCCTTGGAGGTCATGCCGAACTCTTTGGCCAGGGTGGACACACGGACTTTTGCCATATGACTTCACCTACCCTTTCTGGCACCTTGGGTGCCTAGAGACTGAACGAGCGTGGGAGATGCGCCGGGACCCGCCCGGCGCGACCGCGCGCTAGATCAGATCCTCCGCATCATCGAAGGCGTCGGTGTCGTGGACACCGCAGAAACGGGAGCCCGGACGGGCCTGGTTGCGGCACTGGATGCCGTCCTCGGACACGTACTCGCAGCGACGGACGTCGTCGTCCTCCTCGTCACCGATCAGATCGGCGGCGGGCTCCTCGTGAACGGGGACGTTCTTGAGAATGTCGGCGGCAAGGGTCTCAGACTTGATGTCGATGTGCCAGCCGGTCAGACGGGCGGCGAGGCGGGCGTTCTGGCCCTCCTTGCCGATGGCGAGCGAAAGCTGGTCGTCGGGCACGATAACGCCGGCGTAGGCCTTCTCCTCGTCGATGAGGACGCGGGTGACCTTGGCGGGCGACAGGGCGTTGGCGACGTAGACGGCCGGATCGGCATCCCACAGGATGACGTCGACGCGCTCGCCGCGAAGCTCGCCTACGACGGCACGAACACGGCTGCCCTTGGGGCCGACGCAGGTGCCCACGGGATCCAGGCGATCGTCGAGCGAGTGGACGGCGACCTTGGAGCGCTGGCCGGGCTCGCGGGCGATCGACTTGATCTGGACGGTGCCCTCATAGATCTCGGGCACCTCCTGCTCAAACAGACGACGCATGAGCTCGGGGTGGGTGCGGGAGATGACGATCGGCGGACGGCTGTGCTCGCCGCGAACCGGTTGCAGGTTGGAGTTGGGATCGCGGACGTCGATGATCACGGCCTTGATGTGCTGGTTGTGCAGATAGCGCTCGCCCATCGGACGCTCGTTGCGCTCGTTCTCGTAACGGCGCTGGTCAAAATGCGGCAGCTCGGCCTCGACGCCATCGCGGATCTTGACGATCGTGAAGTCGGGCGTGGACTGCAGCACGGTACCGCTGATGAGGTCACCGATACGACCGGAGAACTCCTCGTAGATCTGCTCGCGGGCGGAGTTACGCACGATGGCGTTGATCTCGGCCTTGGCGTGCTGAGCGGCGATGCGGCTCGTGTTCTTGGGGGTGACGTCGATCTCCTCGAACTCGGTGAAGTTGCCCTCCTCGTCCATGGAATCGTCGATCGGCTCCAGACGGTAAACGTAGATCTTGCCGGTGGTGCGGTCGATGGTCACCTTGGCGCCCCACTCAAGATGCAAGATCTCGGCATAGCTCTTGGCGAGCGACTGCTCCAGGCGGTCGATCAGGTAGAGCTGGTCGATGTGCCTCTCCTGGCAAAGCTCCATCAGGGCGGACATCATGTCGGATGCTGCCATGTTAGTTTCCTTCCTTCGCGGGCTTGAAGTCGTAGGTGGGCTTCAACTTGCACTTTTTAACATCAGAGAAATCGAGGGTGACGGACTCGCCGTCCTCGAGCTCGAGGGTCACGTTCGTCTCGGTCGCGGCGACAATCTTGCCGGAGTACTTGCGACGGCCCTCGGTGGCGGTGGAGGTGAGCTCGCAGTCCTCGCCCACAAAGCGGGCAAAGTCACGCGGACGGCGCAGCGGGCGCGCCATACCCGGGCTCGACACCTCGAGCGTGTAGCTCGAAGAAATAGGGTCGAGCTCCTCGATCACGTCGCCGACCCACTTGGTATTGGCCGTGACGTCGTTGAGCGACAGGCTCTGACCCTCGGCACCCTCGATACGCACACGCACGCAGGGGGCCTTGGTGGCGCCCACGAGCTCAACGTCGACAATATCGACATCGTGCTGGGGAGCGACGGCCTCGAGCGCGTCGATGATCGCCTGCTCGGTCTTGGTCTTGACCATTGCGGCACCTCCATCCATACAAAAAAGAAGCGGGGCCGAAACCCCACTTCTTTCAATTACAACTTCATTTGCAAGCAAACTATACCAATACCTGCGAAAACGTGCAAGCGTCAAAGAAATTCGCAGGTCAGCGCGCCCACAGCTTCTCCACAAGAATAGGACAATTAGGCGAGGACTCCTGTGCGGTGCTCCCCAAAAGCCCCAAAACGGGCCATGGGTCCCAGCGCGCCGACCGAATCGGGCCCTATGGGCATTCCATCCCTGGGCGCACATCGGACAGACTAGAGCTGAGAGGCATTCTGTAGCGAGAAAGCCTGCCACACGCATTGACCGTACAACCGTCCAGCATCTCTATGGCAAGGAGGATCCATGGAACGCCTAGGCACCCTCTGCACGATCGCGCTCGCCATTGCAGCCTGCTCGTTCGCTTTGGCGGGCTGCAGCAACATCGATGGCAACACCGGACCATGTGAGCCGGATCTCGGCAGCACCAAAGCCATCGAGAAAACGACGCCATCGGAGCGTTTCGACAAAATAGACGAAGATATAGTCGACCCCCAGGGTTTGGGTCCCGGCCCTCAAGAACAGTTCCCCATCGACCTAGAGGCAGACGAGAACGTCCATGTTACCTGCGTGGGCAAGGACACGGATGGCTACGGCGACGCAGTGTTGATCTTTGCGGTGACAAACAACACCGATGTCGACATGATGTTTGGCGATGTTGATGCTTATGCCTACGTCAACGGTGTCGTCTGCGACGTACGCATGCGCCAGCCCGTCGCCGCAGGCGAAGAAGCGACCGCGATGCTCACCTTTGTAGGCACCTTCGACGACCCGAACTTTGACGTGAACAACGACCTCAACGACATCTACCTCAATATCTGGATGTTCGAGGAGCAGACGGGCAATGTCTACTTTAGGGACCTGGTACACATTCCGTAGAGGGTGGCGCTAAGCGCCAGCCAAACGGGGCACACAGTGCAAAACGAGGGACGACCCAACCGGATCGCCCCTCGTCTTTTATGCGTCAGTTATGCTCGCAGTGCTTACTTGACCACCAGGTTGACCAGCTTGCCGGGCACGCAGATGGCCTTGACGACCGTCTTGCCCTCGAGCCACTTGGCAACGGCCTCCTCGGCGGCAGCTTGCATCTCCTCGTTGGAGGCATCGCGGGCAACGTCGATGCGGCCGCGAACCTTACCGAGCACCTGAACGACGATCTGCACCGTGTCCTCGATGGACTCGGCCAGGTCAAACTCGGGCCAGGCGGCGGTATAGGCGTTGCCCTCGCAGCCGAGCGCCTCGTGCCACAGCTCGTCGGCCCAGAACGGGCAGATGGGCGCCAGGACGCTCACGATGTCCTTGGCCACGCCGTAGCACAGGGCCTTGTCGCGGTCAGCGCCCTCGGTGGCGTTGAGGTAGGCGCTTGCCGCGTTGACGAGCTCCATGACGGCAGAGATCGCGGTGTTGAACTGGCCGCGATCGAAGTCCTCGGTGCACTTGGCGATGGTGCGGTGACGCTCGCGATAGAGCTTCATCGCGGTCTCGTCGAGCACGGACTTGTCGAAGGCAACGTTGGCGTCACCCGACTGGACGAGCTGCCACACGATACGCCAGGCGCGCTTGATAAAGCGGTTGGCGCCCTCGACGGCCTTGGGATCCCAGTCGAAGTCCTTCTCGGGCGGGGCGATAAACAGGATCGCCAGACGCATGGTGTCGGCGCCGTAGGGCTCGATAACCGAGCTCGGGGGCACGACGTTGCCCTTGGACTTGGACATGGTGTCGCCGTTCTCGTCCTTGACCATGCCCTGGCACAGCAGGTTGGTGAAGGGCTCGTCCACGCTCAGCAGTCCCAGGTCACGCAGCGCCTTGGTAAAGAAGCGGCTGTAGAGCAGGTGCAAAATGGCGTGCTCGATGCCGCCGATGTAGTTATCGACGGGCATCCAACGGTCGGCTGCCTCGCGGGAGAAGGGCAGCTCGGTGTTGTGCGGATCGGTATAGCGCAGGTAATACCAGCTGGAGCAGGTGAAGGTGTCCATGGTATCGGTCTCGCGCTTGGCCGGGCGGCCGCAGACCGGGCAGGTGGTCTCGTAGAAGTCCTTGCACTCGGCGAGGGTCTCGCCGGCGCCCAGGTCCAGGTTCTCGGGCAGCGTCACCGGGAGCTGATCCTCGGGCACGGGCACGATGCCGCAGTGCTCGCAGTGGATGGCCGGGATGGGGTTGCCCCAATAGCGCTGGCGGCTGATGAGCCAGTCGCGCAGACGGAACTCGACCTTACGACGACCGCAGCCCATGGCCTCGAGGTCGGCCACGATGGCAGCCTCGCCCTCGGAGTGCTTACCACCGCGCATGCCGGTGTACTTGCCGGACTGGACGAGCGTGCCCTCGGCAGCGTGAGCACAATCCCAGTCGACGGTCTCGGCATGGAAGGTATCGATGGTCTCGCCGCTGGCCTCGACGGCAGCGCGATCGTCATCGTCCAAGATGATCGGCACGATCGGCAGGTCGTACTTGCGGGCAAACTCAAAGTCGCGCTGGTCGCCGCAGGGAACGGCCATGACGGCGCCGGTACCGTAGTCGGCAACGACATAATCGGCAACCCACACGGGGATCTTCTCGCCGTTGACGGGGTTCACCACGTAGCGGCCGGTAAAGGCACCGTGCTTCTCGAGGGTGCCCTGGGCACGCTCGACGGCGGAGATATGCTTGGAGTCCTCGACGATCTTGGTCACGGTCTCCTCGTACTCCGTGCCCTCGACGAGCTCGTGCAGACGAGCGTACTCGGGAGCCAGGACAAAGAAGGAGACGCCAAACAGGGTATCGGCACGCGTGGTGAAGACGGTGATCTTGCCCTCGTCGCCCTCGATGGGCTCGCCATCCTGGTCGCACAGGGTAAAGTCGACCTCGGCGCCCTCGGAGCGGCCGATCCAGTTGGCCTGCATCTGCTTGACGCGCTCGGGCCAGCCGGGGAGCTTCTCCAGGTCGTCGAGCAGCTCCTGAGAGTAATCGGTAATCTTGTAGTACCACTGCTCCAGGTCGCGCTTCTCGGGCTCGGTGCCACAGCGCCAGCACTTGCCATCGGTAACCTGCTCGTTGGCCAGAACGGTCTTGCAGGTGGGGCACCAGTTGACCGGGTTTTTCTTGCGGTAGACCAGGCCCTTTTCCCACATCTTCTCAAAAATCCACTGGCCCCAGCGGTAATAGTCGGGGCTGCAGGTCTTGACCATGCGATCCAGATCGTAGGAGAAGCCCATGCGCTTCATCGTGGCGAGCGCCTGGTCCATGTTCTTATACGTCCAGGCGGCAGCCTGCGTGTTGTGCTTGATGGCGGCGTTCTCGGCGGGCAGGCCAAAGGCGTCAAAGCCGATGGGATGCAGCACGTCGTAGCCGCGCATGCGGGCCTGACGGGCCATGGCATCGCCGATGGTATAGTTGCGCGCGTGGCCCATGTGCAGGTCGCCCGACGGATACGGGAACATCTCGAGCACATACTTCTTGGGCTTGCTGTCGTCGGTGTCGACGGCAAAGAGGTTGGAGTCCTCCCAGGCCTTCATCCACTTGGACTCAATGGCCTGCGCGTCGTAGGCAGGGATCTCGTCCTTATGATCTGTGCAATCGCACATATCAGCTCCTTTAATCTTAGCTGGGGTCGGGCGGCTTAGCTTTATTCGCTACTGCGGACAGTCCTGCGCAAGACGAAGAGCACATTTAGTGCTCTTCTTTGCGTGCGGAACTTGTAGCGAACAAAGCCAAGCCGCCCGACCCTAAGGTTAACTTGACTGATGATAGCAAATACAACAAGCGAGATGCCTGCGACTTGCAGGCATCTCGCTTTATCTAAATAACGTGGTTGTGAATCAACCGCTATCTGTTATCCGCCCAAGCATGGTCGGGTTTTCCAAGTGCCGCAGATTGCCGTGAAAGAGGAGCGACGCGTACTTTGGTACGCGAGCGACGGTTTGAACGGCAAGGTGCGGTGCTTGGGAAAGCCGCTTATCGATAGGAAACGCTCTGCTGAGAATCCTTCACGACAACATCGTGGGCGCCGCCTTCGACGATGGAGGTCGAGCTCACCAGGGTCAGGCGTGCCTTTTCCTGGAGCTCGGGGATCGAGAGGGCACCGCAGTTGCACATCGTAGACTTGACCTTGTAGAGCGTGCCGCCCACGCCGTCCTTGAGGGAACCGGCGTAGGGAACGTAGGAGTCGACGCCCTCGACGAAGCTGAGCTTCGCGGCGCCGCCCAAGTCGTAGCGCTGCCAGTTGCGGGCACGCGCAGAACCCTCGCCCCAGTACTCCTTCATGTACTGACCGTTGACGTTGACGCGCTCGGTCGGGCTCTCGTCGAAGCGGGCGAAGTAGCGGCCCAGCATCATAAAGTCGGCACCCATGGCAAGGGCGAGTGTCATGTGGTAGTCGTAGACGATGCCGCCGTCGGAGCACACGGGCACGTAGACACCGGTCTCCTCGTAGTACTCGTCACGGGCTCGGCAGACGTCGATCAGCGCGGTGGCCTGGCCACGGCCGATACCCTTGGTCTCGCGGGTAATGCAGATGGACCCACCGCCGATACCGACCTTGATGAAGTCGGCACCGCAGTCGGCCAAAAAGCGGAAGCCCTCGGCGTCGACGACGTTACCGGCACCGACCTTGACGTCCTCGCCGTAGTTGGCGCGGATCCACTCGATGGTGCGCTTCTGCCACTCGCTGAAGCCCTCGGAAGAATCGATGCACAAGACATCGGCACCGGCCTCGATGAGCAGCGGCACGCGCTCGGCATAGTCGCGGGTGTTGATACCGGCGCCGACCATGTAGCGCTTGTCGCCGTCGAGCAGCTCGTTGGGGTTGGTCTTGTGGCTGTCGTAGTCCTTGCGGAAGACGATGCCCATGAGGTGATCGTTATCGTCGACGATGGGCAGGGCGTTGAGCTTGTTGTCCCAGATGACGTCGTTGGCAACCTTGAGGCTGATGTTCTTGTCGCCCACGATGAGCTGCTCACGCGGGGTCATGAACTCGGAGACCTTCGTCTGGTGGTCATCACGACTGGGGCGATAGTCACGGCTGGTGACGATGCCCAGGAGCTTACCCTTGGGAGTGCCGTCGTCGGTAACCGGCATGGTGGAATGACCGGTCTTCTCCTTGAGCTCGATGACCTGCTCCATGGTCATGTCGGGGGTCAGCGTGGAATCGGACTGAACAAAGCCGGCCTTGTGATCCTTGACGGCCTTGACCATAGCGGCCTCGGACTCGGCGCTCTGGGAACCGTAAATGAAGGACAGGCCACCCTCGGTAGCGAGCGCGACACCCATGTCGACGCCCGAGACGGACTGCATGATGGCGGAAACCATGGGGATATTCAGGGTGATTGCCGGCTTCTCACCGCGCTTAAAGCGGGTTAGCGGCGTCTTAAGAGAGACGTTGTTGGGGATGCACTGCGAGGACGAGTAACCAGGGACCAGCAGATACTCCGAAAACGTGTGGGACTCACCGGGAAAGAACGTAGCCATGTTTCTCCTTTTTCCATGCGACCGGTCGGCTGCAGGCCTCGTGGGACCCAGCCCAACCTTGGGCGCCCAATACTGGGGAAGTATCTTAACGCACTTTGACTGCTACAATGCATGATTTAAGAAGAGCACACGAGGGTTTGACGCAGGCTTTGCGTTTGCCCAGCAAACACTTTAGCGGGGAGACGTGGAGCGTATGGAGTACAAGACGACGGCAAAGTTGGTCATTCAAGCGTGCGACAAGGATCTGCCGGGCGTCTTCGGCCACGGCTGCGTCTTGCTGCTGCAAGGTATCGCCCGCGAGCACTCGCTCAACCGTGCCGCCAAGAGCATGGGCATGGCGTATTCCAAGGCCTGGCGCATTGTGAACGAAGCCGAAGGCCAGCTAGGCTGCAAGCTCATCGAGCGCGACGGCGCCCGCGGATCCACCCTCACCCCCGCCGGCGAGCGAGCCATCGCGGTCTACGAGGAGCTGCAGGCAGAGATCAACCAAGTAATTGCAACAAGGGCCAACGATCTCATCGCCAGCATCAAAGAGTAGTTAATAAGCCCCGTCCTAAATTAGCTAGTTGCGAAGGACGTTGTCTAGGGTGGACGCTACAACCAGGGGATTGTCGGTGCCGGCGAAGAGGCGGATGGTGCTCCCCTGCTTGCCGCGTGGGGCCGAAAGTCGTGTCGTTGCGCCGCCGGCAGGCGATGTGCGAAACTCCCCCGGCAAAGCATCGAACAGCTTGCGCGCGCCACACTCGATAAGGTCAAATTCAACTGCCGGGCCAAAGCCGTGCTCGAGGATTCCCGTTGCAACCGCATGGTCGGAATGCGAGCTCAGTCCGGGATAGCGCACGTTGCGCACCATCTCGTTGGCGGCCAAATACTCGGCCAGCGCACGGGCGCGGTCGAAGTGTGCCTGCATGCGGGCGTCGAGCGAGGAAAGCCCGCACTCCAGCACATCGGCCTCCTCGGTAGAAAGATCGAGTGCCAAAGAACCGCAGCCCTCAAGCAGGGCATGTGCGCACTCGGCAGCAGCATCCACGCGATGGCGCTTGAGCTGCGAGCGCGCGACCGAAGCGGCAACGAGCTTGCGCGGAGCCATACCGGCGCACACGCGATCGAGCGCCTCGAGCGACAGCGCAGCACCCAGCCGCAGCGGATCGCAGCCAAAAGCCGACGCCACGGTGTTGTCCACAACCAGCAGCGCATGAGCTTCACGCGCCGCGCGACCTAACGCACGAAGATCGGGGACGCGCAGACCAAACCCGCCGATAGAGTTGACGAACCACCACAGATGCGGTCCCTCGGCATCAAACGAAGCGTCAAAGCCCTCGGACGCGGTAGCAAACGCTGCAACCGACAGCTCGCCCACCATAGCCACGTCGCAGGCATCAAAGCCGTGCACAAACGCATCGGCAAAGTCATCGGCAAACGCAACCAGGCGGTCACCGGGACGCACAATACCCAGCAGCGACAGAGCCGCCGGCACATGCGGGGCCGCAACAAGACGCGCCTCGCGCGCACTGGACCTCAAAGACCAGGCCTCTTCTAGCTGCTGTACATCCACGCGGCACCGTCCCTTCATAAGCAAAAACCCACGATGCGGGTGTTCCCCGCACCGTAGGCAACGGCTGCAGTATAGCGCCGATATGCGACGGATCGCCTAGATGTTGAGCGTGTGATAGCTCACGCTCGCACCCGGGGCGTCAACGGACACGCCATAGGCCTCGGGATAGATGCGTGTCGAAAACACGAGAGCGCCATCGTTTACAAACACCTCAACCGACGAGACATCGCCGACAATGCGCGCATTACGAACCTCGTCGACGGGCTCCCAGCGCACGGTACGCCCGCAGCCGGCAGAAGCGCGATCCTCGTCGGTAAATCGCATCTCAAAGCGCGAGGGCAGTTCGCCCTCGGCGGGTACAAACGCCAGCCTTAGCTCGTCATCAACGGTCGCGGTAAACGCGTCGTTGACACCGTCGACAACAACGTCAAAGCAGGTATCGCCGGAAACCTCCAGCGAGCCCTCCCCCACACGCACCGAGGCATAATGGCGCTCGATCTCGCGCGCCGGCTGCTGCAGCACCACGCCGCCGTCACCGGCCGTAAGCTCGCGCGGCACCGTCATGCAGTGCTGCCAGCCGCACACCACGGTGGGTGCGTTGCCATAGGTCGGCTCATCGGGCATGCCCATCCAGCCGATCAGAATGTGGCGACCGTCCTCGGCCGTGAACTCCTGCGGAGCATAGAAGTCAAAACCGGCGTCCCACAGGCGGAACTCGCCCAGCTCATAGGCACCGTCACCACCGGTAATGTCGCCCGTTACAGGCATGTAGCCAGCAGCGTATACGTTGCCGCGGTCCCAACGACCGCCCTCGAGCCCCTGAGGAGAGAAGGAAAGGAACTTTGCCGGTACGCCGCAATCCGCCTTAAGCTCAAGATATCCCGGGCACTCCCACATAAAGCCAAAACGCTCGGGCGTAGACACACGGCTCTCGAGCTCCCAGTTCAGCATATCCGCCGAACCATACACCAGGATCTCGCCCTCATCGCGCCCGGCACCCTCGCCGTGCATCGCACAAAAACGGCTCTCGATATGCGATCCATCAACGCGACGACGGGCGCCCAGCACCATGTGATAACGCCCGTCTGCGTCACGCCACACCTTGGGATCGCGCACGTGGCAGGTCAAATCCTCGGGATAATCCTCGGACGCCAGCACTACGCGCTTTTGGCTGAACTCCCGACCGGCAAGGCCATCAACGCTCTCGACGTAAACAGTATCGGCACGACGGCCGGTATTGACGTAGTCGTACGTCCCGTCCGCATCGGATAGCTTCACATTGCCTGTGTACAGCACGCGAATGCGACCGTCCTCGGCAAGCGCAGAGCCCGAATACACACCGTGGCAATCGAACGGCTCGTCGGGCAGCAGTGGGGCGCCAACGTAGTCCCACGTCATAAGGTCGCGACTCGTCGCATGGCCCCAGACCTTAACGCCACCATCGACATCAAAGGGCGCATATTGAAAATAAGCGTGGAACACGCCGTCCGCTTGGCAAAGACCGTTGGGGTCGTTGAGCCAACCCGCCGGCGGCATAATATGGAAGCGCTGGCCATACGCACCATGACCGCACTCAGAGGCGGCAGCGTCAACAGCGGCAACCAACTTTGCAAGGTCGCGACCAAGTGCATTAGACATATCAAAGTCCTAACGAATCGAAAGTAACAAGGCGCCAGAGATCGGCACCAGATACGGGAAACGCCCGCGAGCATACGACCCGCGGGCATCCCCTCAATCAAAAGCTCTTAGGCCTGCGCGGAAGCCTTGGGCTCGTCCTTGTACAGGACAAACGAGACGGCAAAGGAAACCAGCGCGGCGACCGCAAACATGATCGCGTACTGCACGGGTTGGGCCAGGCACAGCAGGATACCGAAGATACCGGTAACGCCCGTGCCGGAAGCAGCAAGCGAGGTGAGCGCGCAGACCAGGGCACCGCAACCGCCGCCGATGCAGCCGGCGATGAAGGGCTTAAAGAAACGCAGGTTCACGCCGAAGATGGCAGGCTCGGTAATGCCCATAAAGGCGGACAGAGCCGAAGGAAGCGCCAGGCCCTTAATCTTGGCATCGCGGGTCTTAAAGGCAACGGCGAGCGCAGCGCCACCCTGGGCGATGTTGGCAGCGCTGGCGATGGGCAGCCAGTAGGTCACACCGTACTGGGCGAGCTGGCCCAGGTCGATGGCGGTGTACATCTGGTGGATACCGGTAACGACCGTGGGGGCATAGAACAGGCCGACGATAAAGGAACCGATGCCGAAGGGCAGGGTGAGCAGGGCCTGGATCAGGCCGAGGATGGCGTTCTCGGCCCACACGAAGATGGGTCCGACGGCAATGAGGGTCACGAGCACGGTCACGAACACCGAGACGAGCGGAGTCACAAAGAGGTCGAACATCTCGGGAACGATCTTGTGCAGGCGCTTCTCGAGGAAGGCCAGAATGGCGCAGGCGATAACGATGGGGATCACGTGGCCCTGATAGCCGACCCACTCAAAGCTGTACACACCGGGAATAACGGTGACCATGGTCTGAACGCCCTCGGAGGCAACCGTGTAGGCGCTCTGCAGCGAGGAGTTGATAAACGCACCGCCGACGACGGCACCCAGGTACGGGTTGGCGCCAAAGGCCTTAGCGGCGGAGTAGCCGATCAGGATCTGCAGAATGCCAAAGGACGTGCCCGAGACCAGGTCGGCGATCTTGTAGATAAAGTTATTGGTGTCGAGCGCGATAAAGCCGTTGGAGGCCATAAAGTTGAGGGCACTCATAATGCCCAGTAGCAGGCCCGAAGCCACGATGGCGGGGATGATGGGGACAAAGACGTCGCCGAGCACCTTAATTGCTCGCATAAAGATGTTCTGCTGCTGCGCCGCGGCCTCCTTGACCTCGGCCTTGGTGGCAGCCTCGACGCCGCTGAGCGCAATGAACTCGTCGTAGACCTTATTGACGGTGCCAGTGCCAAAAATAATCTGGAGCTGGCCCTGGGCCTCAAAGACGCCCTTGGCGCCGTCGATATTCTCGAGGGCCTCCTTGTCAACCTTGGCGTTATCGGCAATCACCAGGCGCAGACGCGTGGCGCAGTGTGCGGCCGAAACAACGTTGTCGGCGCCACCGATGTTGTCGAGCACCTCTTGGGCTGATTTGCGGTAGTCCATGACTTCCCTTTCCTCCAACGGGCGCATGTGCACCCGGCCATCTTTGACACTTAAACTGTAATCGTTTTCAGTTTCATATGACTGCAATCGTTTTCATATAACGGTGAACGGTAGGAAAAAGCCGGCGAATGGTAGTTTTGAGACAAACATAAGGGCTCAGAGGCAGGCAGACGTGCCCAAAGCCTAGACATTCATAAGCTGATGGCCGAGCTTGAGCGTCTTGAGACCGCTCTCCCCCTCCACGCCATCGAGCGTGTTGAGCAACATATTGGTCGCCTCGACGCCACTGGTCAGGTAGCCATAGTGCACGGTGGGAATGCCGCCCGTCAGCGCGCGCAAAAACGCGTTGTCGCCAAAACCGCTCACGCGGTGTATACCCTCGCCCATGCCGCGAACCTCATCGATGGCACGCAGCGCGCCCGCCGCCATAGTGTCGGTCGCGCAGGCGATAAACGAAACATCGGGAGCGACAGAAAGCAGCTCACGCGCCGCACCATAGCCCGAGTCGAGCGTAAACGAACCCAGGCGAATCAGGCTTGGATCAAGCGCCACGCCCGCGGCGCGCAAGCCGGCCTCAAAACCGCGACGGCGGTCATAACCGGCCGCGCGGTCCTCTTCGGTAACCCCGATGTAGGCGATCTTGCCGTCAACGCGACCCGCAAGCGCATGGCCCAGCTCAAAGGCAGCCTCGTAATCGTCGTGATAGACGCACGCCGCGCCCTCAACATTCTGGCCGATCAGCACAATGGGCACGCGGCACGATTCAATCGCCCGACGGTGCTCGTCGCTAATCATAGTTGCCACCAGCACAATGCCATCGACCGGGTGGTTTTGGAATAAATCAAGGTATTCGAGCTCGCGATCGGCCGCATTGTCGGTATTGGCAAGCAGCATCTGGTAGCCACGGTGACCGAGCACCTGGCCAATGCCAGCGGTAATGCGGCTCACGGATTCCGAGTTGATCTTGGGCACGATGACGCCGATGAGCTTGGTGAAGCCGGTGCGTAGCGCGCGAGCCTGGCTGGACCGCACGTATCCAGTCAGCTCAATCGCCTTCTTAATGCGCTCGGCCTTGTCCGCCGATATGTAGCCACCGTTGAGGTAGCGCGAGACGGCGGCGCTCGAAACGCCGGCCAGCTCGGCCACATCTTTCATCTTTACCACGAGCACCCCTGTCGTTGAAATCGCTTTCACCATGATACCCGTGAAGACGGCATGCGAACCAAATCGGCCCACTCAGGTCGAGCAAGCATCAGCGAGTGCGCGGATGGCGTCGGCATAAGGCATATCCACACCGTCCGAGAACACCTCGACGGCCATCTCGACTTTGTCGCCGCGCATGGTTTTGGACTTGACGGTGAACTTGGTGCGCCCAAAGGCGCGCACAATGTCGTCGCCGGTGGTCTGGCCCGTGCAGTGAATGACCATCATACACACGCGCGCCTTGTCCTGATGGCTCGCAAAGCCGGCGATCATCACCACGATCACCACCGCCGTGAGCCCCACGAGCGCATACATGCCGGCACCTGCCGTAATGCCCGTGGTAATGGCCCAAAACAGATACAGAAGGTCGAGCGGGTCCTTGACCGCCGTACGGTAGCGGACGATAGACAGAGCACCGACCATACCGAGCGAGATGACCACGTTGGTCGAGATCGCGAGCGTGACCATGCAGGTAAGCACGCACATGCCCACAAGCGTCACGGCAAAGCTGCGCGAGTACACCACGCCGGTAAAAAAGCGCTTGTAAACGTAATAGATCAGGATGCCCATGGCGAGCGCCACGAGCAGCGACAGGCCGATCTTGGCAGGGCCAACCTGACCAAACCCACACTCGGCGGCACTATATCACGCACCAGCTGTGGGCAAAACTCGGTAAACTTGAACTCCATCACCAGTTTGCCGGGCTCCAGTACGGGCAATGCGGACAGCGTTGCATCAAAAATGTCAAAGCTTCCCACCGCCGCGCGCACGTTCATGTCAGACGTAATGCACACGGTACCTTCGTCCATCACCCACGGCTCACGCTCATAGTTCACGATGACCCACAGGCGCATCATGTTACAGCTACACTCGATGTAGAACTCGCGGCAGAATACTTCAGGGGATCAAAATCACGATATGCTTCAACCGACGGATAGCTTAGATATAGCTGACCCATATCAGTGCTATCGCAGTAATAGTCTTGCATTTGCTCAAGCCGCTTAAAATCGAGCCGATTGTCCTGAGGATCTAAGTCAAATATGAGCAAGGTGTCTGTAAAACTGGATTCAAGAAACTGAGCCGCATCATCTTTATCCGAAAAAAGCTCAGCGACAAAGGATTTAAGATCAATGGACTCGAAATCGCAACCGTATTCTTGAAAGAGCTTATCAAGAAAGTCGTGAACATTAATCTCGACAGGAACAATTTGATGATCATCTGCGAGGCTAAAACATTCAAACATGCGCTCCATCAGCTGAGGCTCGCGTTTAGCGCCTTCAACAATGAGCAGGACATTCTTTTCAGACGCTTTGTTCATGGCTAATCAAACTCTCCGGCTCGAAGGAGCTTCTCAATATTGTTGCCAAGCCTCAATTCACGATCGGTGGAATCAGCCAAGGTTCGAATACCCTCTTTTGCAGAGATTTGATAAACGCAGTCAGGCCTCATTACGCCATTCTTAACAAGCGAGGTATTGTGGGTCGAGCACAGTATCTGACACGATGCCTTGGAAGCAAAGAGCTTCAAAAGGCTCTCTGCCATCTCAAAGTGACAAAAAGCGTCAAACTCATCTATGAACAAAAAGCTGGCCGACTCGTTAAGCTCAAGCTCAGAGAACAACTTAACCAGGGTTCTTGTACCGCTAGAACATGCCTCGACAAACGGGATGCATCGCATAGGGTGATTGAAATACAGAACAGGCGAGCCGTCAGACTCTTTAATAACGATCAGAGACTCATCGACTCCAAAATTGCGAATAAATGACTCGAATTCCGCAACTTTGTTCTCGCGTATGATCTTGTCGATTACCTTTCTTGTTTCAAACCCTTTTAATCGAAAAACGTCCATGCGAATCAGCCTCATGCGCGAGACAAATCGTCGCAACTCCGCCAAGACGCCTAAAACATTAGTTGGAAGACTGCTCGTTATATATGAAAGAAGGCTCAACGAAGTATCGGAGAATTCAAAATTGATCCCAGCAGCACCGATTCGTTCAAGATGGTTCTCTTCGAAAACGCCGCGTGCGTTATTGAAATCGAAAATGAGACTCTCATCAATCGATAGGCTCTCATGAAGCCAAGTAGTCGGAGAAGTCTTCTCATAGCTGTAATTGATTTCGCGACCGTCAAATTCAAAGACATAAGTGAACTGTGCCGTGCCTCGCCCACAATCAGCATTCAAAAACAGACGATCATCCTGGTCAGAATAATCGAATGCCTCTGGAAAGCCGAGCGTAATGTCGAATAAAGCTGAACCGAAATTCGATTTACCAGACGCATTTCTGCCGATCAAAAGTGCGGTTTTCACGGTTCCGTTTTTAACGTTATTTTCTGCAAACTGGTAATCACGAGAAGCTGCAAAATTAAACGAAACCGGAGTCGAAAAATTCCTATAGCCATCAACAGTAAAACGCTTAAGCATGAGAGTCTCCTATCTCTTGCCGTAATTATATTACGGCAAGAGATAGGAGACCTGCATCAATTACGTCACTACGGGAAACGTCATGTAACCAAAGCCAATCCGAACCATGAAAACCTACTGAGAGAGCCACTCAAACCTGTAGTATGCGGCAAATTCCAAACATGCCGACCACGCCGGATAGCGACAACGCTTCTACCTGCGGTTTTGTTGCAAAAAATCGGGTTGTGCTCGGAGGTTTCTGTTTTTTCCCAGCACTTCCGAAATGATGACTTCGCATCAGGGTTCTATCAACAAAGACGGCATCCACGACAATATCCAGTTGTCGCGGAAACATCAAAGGGCCGTTGCCGGAAAACCGAACAACGACCCTTCTTGGTCATCGCCTCACGTAGAGTGCACGACGACTGTATCTCTGAGAACATCTTACCGTAACTTCCAGCGAGCACGACTGCGCACCACCGGCTCTTCACCCGCATTCACGATTAACCTCGATAGAAAACCCAGGAATCCCGGAGATGAGCCCTCTATTCTGCGAACTGATACCTGACCTTGAGGCTATTCAACTGGCTATATGGCAGATACCCATCTTTTTGCAAACGACCCACAACAATTCCTGGGGCAATTCCTACCTCATCGGCAAAAGACGCAACGGAACTACACGTCTTGCTTCCAGCAACGATCTGAGCATATGACTCTGGAGGAATCAAGGTATCACGCGCGAAAGTATCCGCCGCGCGCTCCTCCTCTTCGGTAGTCCCAGCGGTCCGTCCAATGTGCCCATTAATAACATGCGCCAATTCATGGAAGAGACTAAACCAGAACTTATCGGCATCGGCCCCGCGCAGCGTAAGCGCGAGCACAATCTTTGATCCGTCATAGAAAGTCGCACCATTGAGAAACGTGTGCTCAAGATGGGGCAAAAAGACCGTCGCAATCCCACATTCAGCCAACATAGACACAAGGGCTGGCTGAAAATCTGCAGGATCCATAGACGTAAGCTCTCTGAGTTTGGGAATACACTCTTCAATCTTTCCAACATTGATCTTACCGGTCGTTATCTCTCGCGCATCGATCTTGGCCTTCTGAGCCCAAGCCAAAAGCGCATATTCGGATTCAGCGGTTTCCTTCTGGCGACGATAAGCAATTCCCGGAGCAAGTCGGTCCTCATTCAGCAGCGTAAGCCTAACAACCTCAAAGAATTTTCTAAGCTCGACCACTTTCTTAGCTACGGAGCGCGTCGGCTCGACCCATCCCAGTTTGGCCATTTGCGCATAAGGAAACTTCCTGGCTATCTGCTTATCCTCTTCGATAGAATTTTCGTCCTCGACCTGTAACAACTTCTCACGATAACGTGCCTCAAGATTCATCCAAAATGCCGAGGGAACGCCCAGCACCATCTCGAGCCTATGTGCAGTATTTGGAGTAAGCTCAACTTGCCCATTTATAAGCTGGCTTATGAACTTCTCGGAGTAATCCATGCGCCTAGCAAACTCGCGCTGGCTCATACCGCGATACTCAAGCTGCTCCTTTATAGTGGCTCCCGGTGGTGTTGCGATATAAGTCTTGCTCCTTGCCATGCCCTCTCACCTCTTAAGCATTCTCCTATTTACAAATCTCATGCTAGTGGTAGTCAACGATTTCTTGAATTTCCGCTATCTGAATCTCATCTCTAATGACTTCAAATACCAATCGCAGAGGATGCACCAAGTCCATTGCAAATTGCCCTTTACGGTCACCAACAAGCTGATGGCATCGCCCGATCCCAAACTGGACGAGCATCTCAACGGAATCAGCGGCACCGATCTCGTCGACGCGTTGATGAATAAGACCCGCAGTTCGTTTACCGTACTTCTTAGTAGCATCGGAGGCGTTCGTACAGATCTTCTCGATTTGTCGGTTTCTGTAATTGACCTGCATGACCACCTCCTAACATTGTTTTACCTCTACGGTAAAACTACTATAGCAGCTAAGTAGGACAAGAACAATATCGGCAGGAATAGCAGGCCAATCACACCGGAATGACACAGTGCGTCTACCTGCGGTTCTTTTACGCGAGAAAGCTGTTGCGCTCAGGGGTTCCAAAGCTTGTCGCATGCTTTAAGCAAACGTTTCCGAAAGTGTGGGGAATCCGAGATCCGTCAACCAAACCCCGGTTATAGGCATCCGCGACCTGCAGTTTTGCTGAAAAATTCGGGGGGTGATCGGCGGTTTCCGATTTTCCTCGCACTTCCGAAATACGCGATGAAGCCCGCCGTCCTAAAGCGGAAACGTGACAAATATCCTTTAGAAAACAGCCCCCTTAAACGCGAAAACCGCCTTTCGGCGGTTCCCACGGACCAAGCCGGACGTACCGTCGCAAGGCCTCATCACAATTCACACTCCAAGGAAATACACAGCCCCGGTCAATCCTCGGCCAAGAATCCGTTGCAAATTAGAACCAGGGAAATGAGTGTCAGTAAAGTTACATGCGAGCAGAAAATCACACGCAATTTCGCCTTTTCTCAATTGAGATGTAAGTTTTGACAGGCCGAATCTTACATCCAAACAAATAGGGGCCGGCGTATCAACCCACTTCAAGTTTCGAATCGGGCGCTACGTCAACTTTCTCGACATTACCCAATCTGGCACGGAGGATTGAAGATCACCCTTATCTTGGCAGCTATCAGCCCGAAACGCACGGGGCGGTCCGGGACGCATCAACCAATGGGAGGACACGCCATACCTAACGACGACATCGACTACCTACTGAAGTTCGCACCCCAAGAAGTGTATATCGACGACCTGACGAGCGGATGTCTCTATATGAACGCAACCAAGTTCTCGACCAAGCCAATGCTACCCATTACACGCCTTAGCCAGCAGAACAAGCCTCTTAGCGGCATCATCGAAAGATCCCACAGCGTAATATCCGTCTTTATCCTTACCAATGCACCCAACAAAAGGTGAGGACAGGAACTCGAGCATTTCCCCGACCTCACTGATCGACAAGTCTTCAATTGAGGACGTTCCGTTTTTCATGAACCAGTAAACATCCCGCTTAGACATCAAGCCGCCAAATTCTTTATCTTCGTTTTGAGAAAGCAACGCCCTGAGCACCAAATCGAGCAGTTTGGTCGTTCGCCTAAAGCGAGCAATAGCGGGATCCAATAAACCAAGATCGATAGACCCCGAATTCTCGAAGAGAATTTTATAGTCTTGAGAGACGAGAGGAATCTCCTCTTGAAGCTTAAGAAGCTTTTCCAACTCGCTAATTCCAAATAACGCGACGTCATGTTTCTTAGCCCTATCGCAGATCCGTTTTTCAGAAAAACTTGAACCCACAACGGCGATGAACGACGCATCGTGCTTACGACGATGCAGCTCAAGGGTATCAAAATCGACTTGAGAGGCAGATACCCCGCCATTAGAGGTTGATTTGGCATCAATTACCACGGAATACGAAAATCTCGAAGCAGCATTCGCGACGGCCAAAACATCTGTGTCACCAGACCCGCCCAGCAAAGTCGTTCTAAATCCAAGGCGACTAAAACACCGCTCCACAGCTCGTTCCAGACGATCGGGATGCCCGGAATCGCGCGAGGCATCCCAAAGCTCTCCAATCAGTTTGTCGACATCGGTAGCCACGGGCCGCTCAGGTCCCGCCCCCTGTTTGCCAATGGAATCGACGGTGAAATTAAAGCCATATCCACTCAAAAAAGAATCACAGTGCTCAGTTGCCTGATAACTCATCTGGCTTCTCTTTTTTAGTAAGCCAGCTTTCAGCAACACATTTAGACGCTTTCTTAGCGCATCATGGGAAATGTTGACGTTAAAACGTTCGAACAGAAGCAGCTGGATTGACCTAACATCAAACGCGCTGTGACCAACAAGCGGCAAAAGCTCAAATACCCAAGAGAACGCCGCATGAAAACAGCAGGCAAAATTAATTGCGGATTTTTCAGACAGCCAGGCGTCACCAATTGAAGTTAATTCGTACGTCGTAAGTGATGACCGCCGCACAAAGCCCAATTTTGAAAGTGCAGAAATCGCCGCTCTGGTTGAGGTTTCGGAAAGTTTATAGGACAAGTTAGAAAACTGAACGATTGCAGACTCATCACCACCGTTTTTAACGATGGAAAGAAGCTCGGTTGTGGCATCAATAAAACCGGATGCCCCGCCAGCGAAAAACCCAATAGAATCCGAACGATCAGATTGTTTAGCATTTAAAGCAAGATCGACGGCCCAATTTGAAGGCTCGGTCCAGTTTAAGGAAGCAGACTCCCCCAAGACGCCCTTAGGCTCCACTTCAATCTGAGAAACCCATTGGTCACCTAGAGGGGTCCGTACATATCGGCATCCTTCGTATTCTCGATACTCAACAAGGCCGAGCTCGCGAGCCCATTTTAAACGGCGCTGAACCTCACTCGTCTTGCTCCAGCTCATTCCGTACTCGGCATTGGCCAGCAAACGCAGCTCACCAGAAGTCATTGGCGCGCCCAACACATCAATCATGCCGCTAAAGAATCTGCAACGACTTGCCAGACACGCAGCCAGATAGGAGTTGTCTCCTGTGTCAATCCAGCGGTCCGCCTCCGCAGAAAGAGTGTATCCCTCGGGAGTCTTAACAACGAATCCGCACGGGCTCAGGGCAAGACAAGCTCCGCCAAGAGAAAGCTTGGCTGTTGAGCCCTCAATTGAAATAAACTCATCTAGGGATTGGCCGCTCTTCAAGACATCCAGGATCGTTCTTAGGGTCTCAATCATCCCGGCACTCCCAACAGGGATATTAGGAGAAGACTGAGCGTGGAATGAATAATCGGAAAACTTGGGATATTCCATCGGATCAATCTGGACCATAGGGCATCTCCGATAAAGGTCGACAAATAGAACGCTATGGTCATAATATCAATGGAAGAGCTTGCGAATCACACAAGGTCTTGATCGTTATCGTGCAAAAGCACAGCAACGTCTCGAAGCGACTTTTCCATTTGTCAAATTAGAACTTGGCAATCGGTGCAAACTAGGTCAATTTCCACTAGGGACAAACGCACCGCCTCTAGTATGGGCTTAGCTTCCCCGTCATAGTGCTGTACATCATGCGAAGGTTGAATCGATCCGTAAACACCATATGGTTCTCATCCTCAATCATTCTGGGATCCATATCTAGGACACCCCGATTGGACTCGCATTCTGGAAGCATCCATGGCGCCCAAATTTCAAGACCACGACTCATTGGAGACAGCCTAGTTGTCATCTGGAGGCTGTCCATTATTCGCCTCTCCGTTTTACCAAGACGATCAACCCGCCTTCTTAGGTAACGCGGTAGCTTCCAGGGATGTTCAACGTTGATTTCGACAGGCTTACCATCCACTCTAAAAGTAGACAAATCGGCTAGCGCTACTCCAAAATCTTCGGCGCGATAATAATGGCTCCTTGTAAGGGCGTAGTTTAAAGCTTCCTTGGTAAATGACGTCGCGCACGCAGTTGAGCCAATAATTGGAAGCGCCTCAGTAAGACTTTCATCCGGATAAATCCTTTTCCCGCCATTCATCATGTCGAAAACGTCTTTGGAAAATTCGGGATCCTGTTCAAACCTGAACTGTTCAAAGGAAGAATCCTCCTGCAGCGGCATTGCTCCACGGTCATATATTGCGTGACCGCTCTGAATTGAGCTGCGAACAAAAGGCTGGTACCCGATAGGAACGGGAATATTGTTCCCAACATCCTTTAGCAATGGGCGAGGTTTATGAAAGTGATGGATGTACTTTCCCATGTGTATGCATTCGTCCAGTCCAACACATGCAGCGCTCTTTCTATAAATAACACCCCATTTGGAACATTCATCTCGCTCGATGTCCCGCTGCGAAAGCGGACGCCAGCTGCCTTTATCCCAAACGCAAGTTGCAAAAAAGAGCGCCGTTGAAAAATCGTTTGTCACGTCCAGCCAATTGGTCTCCAAACCATAATGCTGACCCAAGAGTTCATAGAGAACATCGCAACGTTTCCATTCCCGCACGGATTGAAACTGGTTAATAAAGCAGCTGAACTCGAATAGCCGCATATCTGCAACGAGACGATACAGCTCTTGGTCTTTAATGCTGTTGAACTGTCGAAGTTTTCTCTTGAGCGATGATTCAGACCATGGATAAATCTGCTTTTCGCCTCGATAGAAAAATCTCCTCTTAGATTGTTCAAGAATAATCCCATGGGGATATTGGATCAAAAACGCATCGGTTTGGGGATCGCGCTCAAGATACTCTCGACAGACTTCTAGAAGACTATTCCGAGGAGTATAATAATTCTCACCCGAAAGGGTGCTGCGGGTCATCTCCTCCCCTCGAAGTTGATCAATCATATCCTCTCGAAGAAACTCCATCAGGTCACTGTGGTCGATAACCTTGTAACGTTGGTCGTTGTTTTGCATGCCCACCATCTTCCTCGCCAAGGTAGCCCAACATTTCTTCAAATACCGAAACATCCCCCGTCAATAAAACTAGATGCCAAAGACGCAAAAAGATATATTTCAGCGTCCGGTTCATATTCAGCCAACCAATCATCTTTGTCTTATGCTGATTAAAATCGACTGCGAAGCCGGGAATCAGTCTGTTTTCGACCGGCCGCGTTGATCGCGTCGAAAATGTTGGTGTAAGGGTGACACCCTAGCGCCCGTTTAACGAA
>URDE01000009.1:0-32458 GCA_900546525.1 uncultured Collinsella sp. | reverse complement strand
AGCTAGGCAGCTCGGCTATTGCCATGAGCACCGCTTTCCTTAACCGTCAGCGAGATCAGACGGAATGCGATGGTGAGCACCGCCACGCCAATCACACCGGAAAGGATATACATGGCAGCCTGGCCGACAAAGCCAAGGCCTTGCTCCTCGGAATAGGCCTGCAGGTAATCACCCGTGGGCAGGGCATCGGCAAAGGTCGGAGTATCGAGGCCGACCGAAGCCTGCAGGCTGTCGTCGCCAGCCTCCTGAACGGCAGTTGCGGCGCCCTCGGCGTCCCACTCACCCCAGGCGTCACCGGTGGCAAGCAATCCCAGCGGCGTGGCCGCCACGAGCACGGCGACCAAAATGAGCGTGGGAACCAGCGAGGTCTTCTTGACAGCAGCGCCCTCGGCAGCAAGCTGGCCATCGACGGCCTCGGGCCCGACGATAATGCTCGGCGCCGTCTTCTTGATAAAGCCGTAGATGGCGGCCGTCGCCACGCCCTCGACCACGCCGGCAACCAGCATATGCGGGATCAACATGGCAGGAATAGCTACGGACAGCGGGAAGGGGCAGTACAGCGGAGCGCCCGAAGCATTCGTGAAGAGCATCGGCTGAATACCAAACTCGATTGCCGCGCACAGGGCCGCCAGGCACAGGCCGACCCAACCGCTCACGATGGCAGAAACCGAGGTGCCCCAGCTCTTGTCGTGCAGACGGCTGTTGAGCGCACGAAACACGATAGCAGCGACAAACGGCAGCACAAAGGCCATGTTAAAGCAGTTGGCGCCAAACGACAGAACGCCGCCGTCGCCAAATAGCAGCGCCTGCAGCGCCAGCGCGACCGAGACGGCAATGGCAGCGGCCTCGGGGCCAAGCAGCAGCGCGATGAGCGCGCCGCCAACGGCGTGACCCGTGGTACCGCCGGGCAGCGGCACGTTGAACATCATGAGCAAGAAGGAGAATGCGGCGCAGATGCCCAGGAACGCCATATGCTCGCGATCGAGCGTGGCGCGCACCTTTTTGACGCAGTGAACCCATACGGGCACCATCGCCACCGCCATGACGGCATCGGTCTGCGGGGACAGGTAGTTGTCTGGAATGTGCATATACGCCTCCCGGTTATCGGCGCACGGAATTGCAACGCCGCTAAAATCACCTTGTCAGTGTTACGTAATGTCAGATTCGTAACACGCCGCGGGCTATCATAGCAAAACGGCGCACTGCCGACAAAGCAGCACGCCGTTATGTAATGCGCGTGTCATATATGCAGGCTCAGCAGCGCCTTATATCGAGCATAGCAGTCACGTAGGACTCGGCGGCAGCCACCGCTGGCCTATACCCAGCGCAAATCCTAGCCGCGGACCTCGCCGTTTACGCCCTTGCACACCTTGGTGACGATCTTCTGGTGCGCTTTTTCGACCTCTTCGCTGGTGAGCGTGTGGTCGTCGGAGCGATACGTGAGCGCAAAGGCCATGGACTTCTTGCCCACGCCCACGCGGACCGGATCGCGGTAGACGTCGAACAGGCGCACACCCTCGAGCAGCTTGCCGCCGGCGCTGGTAATGCGGCGCTCAAGATCCTCGCAGGTCACAGCGTTGTCGACCACGATAGCAAGGTCGTGCTCAACGGCAGGGTACTGCGAGAACTCGCGGTAGTTCTCCTGGTTGCGGGCGCCCTTGATCAGCTTGTCCAGGTCGAGCTCAAAGGCAACGACGACCTCGTCGATGCCCATCGCCTCGCGCGCCTCGGGGTGGATCTCGCCGACCCAGCCCAGCACGGTACCGCCCGACAGAACCTCGGCGGCGCGACCCGGCTGCAAGAAGGCATAGCCCTCGCCCTCGACGGGACGGAAGCGAACCTTCTCGATGCGCAGCTGGGCGAGCAACTCCTCGACGATGCCCTTGCCAAAGAAGAAGCGCAGCTTGCGGTACTTCATGCTCCAAGACTGCTCGCTCCACTGGCCCGAGAGCACGCCCGCCACGGACTTGGTCTCCTTGGGCAGGCTGGCGTTCTCGCGGCCGTGGAACAGGCTGCCAACCTCGTACAGGTGCACGTTGGGCGTGCCGTGGGCCTCGTTATAGGCCACGGACTGCAGCAGGCCCGGCAGCAGCGAACGGCGCATCTCGGTCTGCTCGGCTACCAGCGGATTCATAAGCACCACGGGGCAGCCGCGGCCCTCGGTGGACATACCGATCTTCTCCAGGTCGCCCGGGGCGGCAAAGCCAAAAGTCGTGGTCTCGTTGAGGCCGCAGGCGCGCAGGATCTCGCCGACCTTACGGGTGAGCTTCTGCTCGCGGGTCAGGCCGCCGATGTGGTTCTTGGCAGCCGGGATGGTCGCCGTCACGCGGCCCATGCCCCATAGGCGCAGGACCTCCTCGATCAGGTCAATCTCGCGCGGCAGGTCGGGGCGGAAGCTCGGCGGGGTGACCATGAAGTCCTCGCCGTCGCGCTCGACGGTGCAGCCCAGGCGGGTGAGCGAGCGCTCGATAAAGTCGGGCTCGATGTCGGCGCCGCAGATGGCATGCACGCGGGCCAAGCGCAGCTTGATGCTATCGATGGTCTTGGGCGCGGGGAACACATCCACGTAGCCGGGAGCGACCTCGCCGCCGGCGATCTCCTCGATGAGCGCGCAGGTGACGTTGGCGACATCTACGCAGCCGGTCTCGTCGACCTGGCGCTCAAAGCGAATGGAGGCGTCGGAGATCAGCGACAGGTCGCGGCTGGTGTGCGAGGTGCGACCGGCGTTGAAGCAGGCGCTCTCGACCATCACGTCGACGGTATCGTCCTCGATCTCGGAATCCATGCCGCCCATAACGCCAGCCAACGCCACGGGGCGCTCGCCGTCGGTGATAAGGCCCATGCCGGCGTCGAGCGTGCGCTCCTCGCCGTCGAGGGTCGTGAACTTCTCGTCCTGCTGGGCGGCGCGAACCACAACGCGACGCCTGCCATCGCGCTCGGCAAAGGTGTCCAGGTCAAAGGCGTGCAGCGGCTGACCGGTGAGCATCATCACATAGTTGGTGATGTCGACGATGTTGTTGTGCGGGCGCACGCCCAGGGCGTTAAGGCGCTTGACCATCCAGTCGGGCGAGGGGCCGACCTTCACGTTGCGCACGATGCGGGCGACATAGCGGTCGCACAGGCCCTCGTCGGCAATCTCGACCGAAAGCTCGTCGTCGGTCGCGCGGCCGGTCTCGGCCTTGATGGCGGGCAGCTCAACGTGGAAATCGCGGTCGAAGATGGCGCCGGTCTCGCGGGCCATGCCGATCATGGACAGGCAGTCGGGACGGTTGGGCGTGATCTCGCAGTCGAGCACGGTATCGCTCGAGCCCACGTACTCGGCAAATGGCATGCCGCAGGGCGTATCCTCGGGCAGGATCATGATGCCGGAGTGGTCGCCGCCCAGGCCGAGCTCGCGCGCGGAGCAGTTCATGCCCATGGACACGACGCCGCGAAGCTTGCTCTTCTTAATCTTGACGTCGCCGGGAAGCACGGCGCCGATCATAGCCGTGACGATGTGGTCGCCGGCCTCGAAGTTCTGCGCGCCGCAGACGATCTGCAGCGGAGCAGGGTTGCCGTCGGCGTCGAGATTCTTGTCGCCCACATCGACCGAGCACACATACATATGGTCGCTATCGGGGTGCGGGGTCTTGGTGAGCACCTTGGCAGTCACCACGTGGTCGAAGGACTCGCCCACGGTGTCGATCGCCTCGACCTCGGTGCCGGTACGGATATATTCGTCCGAAAGGGTCTTGGGATCCTCCGGAATATCGATCATGGTCTTGAGCCAGTCGTAAGAAACGCGCATCTAACTGGTCTCCTTTCATAAATGCGGCTTTGAGCCGGAAACTGCAACTAAGAAGAAAGCGTTCTAGAACTGGTTCAAGAACCTCATGTCACCAGTCATCAACGTGCGCAGGTCGGACAGATCGTAGCGCAGGGCCGCGACGCGCTCGGCGCCAATGCCAAAGGCGAAGCCGGTGTACTTCTCGGGGTCGATGCCGCAGTTGATCAGGACGTTGGGGTCGACCATGCCGCAGCCCAAGATCTCGATCCAGCCGCTGTGCTTGCAGAAGTTGCAGCCCTTGCCGCCGCACACGTGGCAGCTCACGTCCACCTCGCAGGAAGGCTCGGTGAAGGGGAAGAAGTGCGGGCGGTAGCGCGTCTTGCGGTCCTCGCCAAACATGCACTTAACAAAGTAGTCGAGCGTGCCCTTAAGATCGCCAAAGGTGATGCCCTCGTCGACGACCAGGCCCTCGATCTGGTTGAACTGCGGCAGGTGGCAGGCGTCGGCCGTGTCGGGACGGTAGACGGTGCCCGGGCAGATCATGTAGATGGGCGGCTTCTGCGACTCCATAGTGTGGATCTGCACGCCCGAAGTCTGGGTGCGCAGCAGTACGTCGGACTCGCCATGGGCGTGAGCCTCGGGGTGTGCGACGCTGCCAGGGTTGTTGTCGACCACGTAGAAGGTATCGCGAGCCGAGCGGCTCGGGTGATCCATGGGGGCGTTGAGCGCAGTGAAGTTGTAGTAGGAAGTATCGACCATGGGACCGGACTCGACGGTGTAGCCGATGCCGCAGAAGATGTCCTCGGCCTCCTCGATGATCTGCTTGATCAGGTGTTGGTGACCGATCTGCGGACGGATACCCGGCAGGGTAATGTCGACGGCCTCGTGCTCGAGAGCGTGCTTGAGGGCGGCGGCCTTCATCTCGGTGGTGCGCTCGTCGAGCATGCCCTCGATCAGTTGGCGCATCTCGTTGGCACGCTTGCCCATCATGGGACGATCCTCGGGGGCGAGCTTGCCCATCATACGCATCAGGCCAGTGATGCGGCCCTTGCGGCCGAGCAGCTCAACGCGCGCGGCCTCGAGCTTTGCGGCGTCATCGGCGCCTGCGACGAGCTCCTTGGCCTCTTCCTCGAGTTTGACCAGATCATCAATCAGACTCATGTCTTCCCTTTCGTCTCTCGCGCTCCCCGCTTGCCGAGGCGGCTGCCGCCGTCTGACGTTGCGAAAACGCGGCCCGGTTCGGTAACAAAAAACCGCCCTCGGGCATGTGCATTGCCCAAGGACGGTTGAATTCCGCGGTACCACCTTGTTTGACCCGGCGGATGTCTGGCCCGCCGCGCCCACTCTTTGCCCCTTGTCGCGAGGCTCACGGCTTCCCTACTGGGGACATCGCCGCCGCTGGCCGCGTGCCCGTTGAGGTTGCTGCTCGGGAGTGAACGCTTGGCCCTTGCCACCGCAGGAAGGCTTGCAGCCCATGACCTTCCCTCTCTTGCCGGCGACGCGACGGGCAAAACCCTCTCCGTCAACGCATTGGGCTATAGGATAACACATTCTGCGAGCATATCGCCGCGTTCCGTTTTGTTTGTGCTGGGTACAAGGTAGGTAGCTGTGCAAACTGGCCGTGCGCCCATCCGTGGCGCTCGGCTCGCGAGATCAAGGATATGGCATGGGAAAGAAGCACGATAAGAAGGCCGAGCCCGCAGCGGGCAAGACGCCCAAAGGCATGAAGGTCGATAAAGCCGTCAAAAAGCTCCGCAAACTCGAGGGCAAGCTGTGGACCCGCGAGTACCTGCTCAAGATTGCCGAGTTTGACGGCGCGACGATTGCCCCCGCCAACGGCGCCGCAGCGCGCGCCGACGCCATGGGCACCCTTGCCGGCGAGCACCACAAGCTCCTGACCAGTGAAAAGTCTGTCGAACTTGTGCGCTCACTAGCACGCGAGACCGTCGTCGGCGGCAAGATCGACGACCCGCAGTTGCTCGACGAGATCCGCGTGCTCGGCCGCGACCAGCGCGAAGCGAGCGTCATTCCCACCGAGGAAGCCGAGGCCTGGACCAGGCTCACCTGCGAGGCCGATGCCGTGTGGCACAAGGCCAAGACGGCCAATGACTGGGCGAGCTTTGAGCCCTATGTAGATAGAATCGTCGGCCAGCTTAAGCATCAGGCCGAGCTCATGGACCCCAAGCGCGACCCATACGATGTTTGGCTCGACCAGTACGAGCGCGGCCTTTCCACCGAGAGCTTCGACGCGTTTTGCGACGAGGTCAAGGCCACGGTCGTGCCGCTCGTGCACGCCATCGGCGAGCGCGGCCAGCAGCCCGCTGCAGACTTTTTGCACGCGCATGTGCCCGAGGCCGCCCAGCGTGCCATGAGCTTCGACCTGATGAAGCTCGTCGGCCTGGACCTGGACGACACCACGCTTGCCTTTACCGAGCATCCGTTTAGCGAGGGCTTCTCGGTGGGCGACGCGCGCATCGCGACGCACATCTATGAGGACGACTGCATCTCCAACGTCTACAGCATCATCCACGAGGCCGGTCACACCATGTACGAGCTGGGCGTGAACCCCGCCTATGCGCGCACGTGTCTGGAGGGCGGCACCTCCATGGGCATCCACGAGAGCCAGAGCCGCTTTTTCGAGAACACCGTTGGTCGCAGTCGCGCCTTTATGGGACCGCTGCTCGAGGTACTGCGCCGTCACGCGCCCGAGGTTTACGGCAGCGTGGACGAAGACACGCTCTACCGCGCCGTGAACATCGCGCAGCCGTCGCTGATCCGTACCGAGGCCGACGAGCTCACCTACCCGCTGCATATTATGGTGCGCTACCAGATTGAGCGCATGCTGTTTGCCGGCGAGGCCACAGCCAAGGACATTCCCGCGCTTTGGAATCGCTTTATGGACGAGTACCTGGGCATTCCCGTTCCCGACGACACGCGCGGCTGCCTGCAGGATACGCACTGGAGCGGCGGCTCGTTTGGCTACTTCCCCACGTATGCGCTGGGCAGCGCCTACGATGCCATGTTCGTGCCGGCCATGTGCCGCGACGGCGTCGACCTCACCGGCGCCTGCGCGAGCGGCGATTTGGGACCCGTCCGCGCCTGGCTCGGCGAGCACATTTGGCAGTGGGGCCGCGCCAAGGACGCGCCGGAGCTCATCAAGGGCGCGTGCGGCATGGCGTTCGATGCCCGCTACTACTGCAGCTACCTGCAGGACAAGTTCACCACGCTGTACGAGCTGTAAGGATTGACCAGCACGCCATCGCCATCGCCAACCATGTTGACGCCGATGTCTTGGCAATGTCAGCGAAAACGGCCCTAAGCGAGCAAGGTGACGTGAAATGAAAGGGCGCTGACCTTCTGGTCGCGCCCTTGAAATTGAACGTCAGATTGCCGCTTAGGGCCGTTTGCAGCGTCGAGCAGTTACGCGGTTTGGTAAAACCGCGTAACTATAGAGCTTCCAACGCCGCGGCGATGCGCTTCATGGCGACGTCGGCAGCTGCCTGGTCGGGAGCTTCGGCCAAAACGCGAATCACCGACTCGGTTCCACTCTTGCGCACCAGCACGCGGCCCTCGCCCGCCAGCGACGCCTCGGCCTCGGCGATGGCGGCTTGCACGCCCATGTTGCCCAGCGCGGCATCTTTATCCGCCACGCGTACGGCAACCTGAGCCTGCGGCAGTAGCTTGCACGGAGCCGTGAGCTGCGAGAGCGTCTCGCGCTCGGCACGAATCACTTCCATCACGCGCAGCGAGGTCATAATGCCGTCGCCCGTGCGCTCGATATCACCAAAGATCGTGTGGCCCGTCTGCTCGCCGCCCAGGCTGTAGCCGCCCTCGCGCATCTTGGCATACACATGACGGTCGCCCACGCCGCTGGTCACGGCACTTAGACCGGCAAGCTCCAGCGACTTGACCAGGCCAAAGTTGCTGGCGATCGTCGGCACCACGGTACCGCCCGAAAGGCGACCGTGCTTGTTCAGGTACACGCCGCACACATACAGGATCTGGTCGCCGTCGACCACGCGACCACGCTCGTCCACGGCCAGGCAGCGGTCGGCATCGCCGTCGTAGGCAAAGCCAACGTCCAGGCCCTGCTCCACCACGTGGCGCTGCAGACGCTCCATATGCGTGGAGCCGCAGTCAACGTTGATGTTAAAACCATCGGGCGCGGCGTTAATCACGCGCACATCGGCACCCAGCGCGTCGAACACCGGCTTGGCCACCGAGGATGCCGAGCCGTTGGCGCAGTCGAGACCGATCTTGACGCCCTGCAGCGAAAAGTTCGCGCTAGCGATGAGCGAGGCGATGTAGCGGTTGCGGCCCTGCATGTAGTCGACCGTGGCACCGATGTGGTTGCCCGTAGCCAGCGGCACCTCGCTCTTGCCATCGATATAGTCCTCGATGAGCTCCAACACGTCCTCGTCCATCTTAAAGCCGTCGCTGTTGACGAGCTTAATGCCGTTATCGCAAAACGGGTTGTGGCTCGCACTGATCATGATGCCGCAATCGAAGCAGCCCTCCACGGTCTGATGCGCCACGCCCGGCGTCGGGATCACGTGCAGCATGTAGGCGTCCGCGCCGCTCGCGACCAAGCCGCTCACCAGCGCCGCCTCGAACATATAGCTCGAGCGACGCGTGTCCTTGCCCACGATCACGCGTGCTTTGGTCCCGCGGTTGGCGCCGTAATACCAGCCCACAAAGCGGCCGATCTTATAAGCGTGCTCTACCGTCAGTCCAACGTTGGCCTCGCCGCGAAAGCCGTCGGTGCCAAAGTACTTCATGCGCTCTCCTTACAAAATAGGGGCGAACAGATTGCCCGTCCGCCCCAAAATGGTACTCGATTATCTGCGCTACCAGAAAAACCCTACGCCGACGCGCTGTCGCGAGCCGCCTGGCATGTAGGAGTCTGACGCAGCGTAAGCGGCTTGTCCCCCGCCTCGGCCGACGTGGTCAGCGTATACGTGATCGTCGTCGTCTCGCCAGCATGCAGGTCAACGGTGCCCGAATAGAAGGGGATTCCATGCCACGTAGCGGCGCCAAGACCAAACTGGGTGCCCTCAACCGTAAGGTCACTGATGTTGCCGCCCGTCGGGGCAAACACTGAGACATTCAGGCGTTCGTCGTCACGCGCGGCATCGGATGCGCCCGCCGCAACGTAGTCGGGCAGCTTGCCAGCCTCCTCCTGCGTCATGATGTTCGTCAGGGTAACGGTGATGCGATAGGAGCACGTGCCGTCGCCGTTCTTCACGCCCTGGCCAATCTGCGTGTCGGCGTTCAGATACCAGTCGAGCTTGGAGAAGCTCAGGTTGTTAAAGTAAACGCCGGCAACGGGATCGGCACTCGGATCATCCGGATCGGGCAGCGAAGCGTCAATGCCCGTCTCCTTGATGGCATTCTGCTCGTCATCGTTTCTCATCCAAGCAATCAGACGGCCCTCTTCGGCACCGCGCCCGAATGCACCGACAAGCTTCGTAACGTCGACGTCACCGATGCCACCGAGAATCTTGTCGAAGGCGGCGCTGGCAACAGACGCAAAGATGCCGTCCGATTCTTCGACCGGATAGTTCCAATACACATCGTGCATGAGAACCTTCGCCGCGTTGGTACCGTCGACGACCGTACCATCGGGCAGCGAGACATTACCGACAAGGCCCAGCAGGTACTGCAAGAACACAGGATCGATGCCGACGACGCCATCAACGTCCTGCCCATACTGGGACTTCCACAGCGCGGCGACACGCTGCGAGTTGCGGGGCCAATCGGGTGAATAGGTATTGCCCGAGTTGTACAGGTTACTGTGGTTGCCGAACAGTGCCTCATCCTCTTCGTCGACGCTCTCGACTGCCTCATCCTCGCTGAGTCCAATGCGGGGAACAAACTCGCCAATCGACATCTGACCATCGGCAACTGAAATCAAACCTTGCGAACCACCAAAACCGCCGCAAGCACGAATCTCGACGTTGTTCATGGCATACAAAAGATAGTTGCGCGTCTGGCCATTGGCGCCGAGCATCTGGGGCAGAACGGGGGCGACTTTCTCCGCCGCGTCGACCGCACCGTTCAGGGTGGCAAAGCCGTCCTTTGCCTTATCGACCAGCTCGGTCACCTGAGCGATATGCGTATCGCCAATACCCTGAATCTTTTCATTGGCGCTCTTGAACGCCTTCGAGCTATCGGAGAGCGAATCGGCGACCGCCTGCAGCGCGGACACGTTGATTGTCCCGTCCTGGAACAGCTTACCGGGCGTTGCCTGAGCGAGATTATCGGCCATGGGGACCAGCGCGCCGCTCGAAACATCGGACAGAGCGTCGACCATGGTGCGGGCGGCGTTAATGTCGCCGCCGTACACCGGAATGAACGAAGCCATCGTCCACACCGGACTCGAGGTCTCCTTCTTCATGCTGCTGCAGAGCTCGTCAATTTTTTTCGCATCGTCGGGCAGGGTCGAAAAATCGCCCGACGTGACCTTGTCCTTAAGGCCGCCGACGATCTCGACTGTTTCCTTTGCCTGGCTCTTCACGGTTTTTGCCGAGTTAAACAGCATGAAGCCACTCACGCCAAAAGCGACAAGAACCACCGCGACGATGACAGCAACAACGGCTGCAACGCGGCGCTTCTTGCGCTCGCCCTTGCGATGGCGATGGCGAACCAGGCCGTTCGAGGTCGGGCTCGTCGAGGAATCACCGCCGTAGTTCAAGCCAAAATCGTAATAATCTTCTTTAGAGCCCGAGCCCTTAAACTCGGCACCGTCGTCATTGAGACGGGCAAACGTGCCGGTTTCGGAAGCGCCCGTATAGATAGTGCCTAGGTTACCCGTAAGCCCTGCGTCTCCAGCAGAAGAAGCACTATTGGCGGGATTGGCAGAGTTGATGGGGCCGGCGTTGTGGGCGCGATGAGCGTTGTTAGCGGGGCCAGTGGGGCCGGCGACATTCGCACCGCCCGTTGGCGCCGGACGGACCCCGGCCGACGAAGCCGCAGAGCCCGCCCCGCCCGGAAATGCCTGCCTGCCTACGCGACCAGCCTGTTTTGCCTTTTGAGACTGTTCGTACAGAGCGGCAAACATCGCCGTTTCGCCCGGAGACGTACGGTTGCCAGCACCGTTTTGGCTGGATCCACTCGGTACGCCAGCGTTTCCAGTCCCATTTGAACGCGGCGGAACTGCAGGGCGCTCGCCGTCGCCGTTCTTAAAGTGGTTACCAGCCATAGAGGAGTCCTCGCAATACTAAAAGTCAATAACGCTATTAGTTTATGACATATTTGGTATCGTCAGTTAAACTCCAGATGCAGGCACCAATTCGCGGAATTGTGGTGCAACACCGTGTCCGTCTAGGCAGCGGCGTAAGCTATACCGTCAGGAACATCATCACGATGATCATGGCAAAGCCGATAAGATCGGTCGGCAAAAATACCGTGCCCAGCATAACGGCGCTGGTGATGGTCGCCGAGACCGGCTCCACGGTTCCGATGAGGCTCGCACGCACCGAGCCGATGTCCTTAACGCCCTGCATATACAGCATGTAGGCAAAAAACGAGCCAATGACCACAAACACCGCGAGCGCCTCGATACCGGCAGCATCGAGCGCCGGCATATGAGCCCACGGCTGCACGAAGACGCACGAGACCACGCCCGCTGCGAGCATGGCAGAGCCTGTAATGATGGGGCTGCCGTATTCGGGCAGAATCTTGGCGGGAATCACCGCCATACAGGCTGCGCTAACCGCACACATAAGGCCTGCGACCAGACCAAGCGGCGATATGCTCAAACTGGTCGGGTCGCCGCCGGTAGCGATTAAAAAGGTGCCACCGAGGGCCAGACCAATGCCGATCGTCTCGCGAGCGCGCGGCATGCGGCGATCGACCACGCAGGCGTAACCCATGATGATGACCAGCTGCAGGCACTGAAGGACCGTCGCGGTTCCGGCGTTGGTCAGGCGCACGGCCGAAAGATAGCAGAACTGGTTGAACAGCAGGCCAAAGGCGGTAAAGAGCAACAGCTGCTTGCGGTCGGCCGGCGTCGTCCAAAGCTTGACCAGGCGCGCACGGTCGCGCGCGACGACCACGACCATAAAGAGCAGGCCGGCAAGAATCTGGCGCACGCTCATGAGCCACAGCGTATCGACATGGTAGGTACCGAACAGGAAGCTCGCGCTGGTACCCGAGAAACCCCAAAACGAACCGCCCACCAGCGTGGCTAAAACACCCGTGATCATCTTGCGCGTCTGGGCATCGTTGAGGCGGTCGCGCCAGGCGCGACGGGTGTTGCGGCTGAGCTCGTCAGTTCCCTCGGGCACGACAAAATCGGACGCCGCCGTCATCGGTACCGAAGTCTTTTTGCGTGCACGCTGCGCTGCGCGCTCCTGCTCCATTCCACTCCCCCGAAATCAATTGGCAACAAAGCGCTCAAACTGTAGCACGAATATCGGCATGAAAAAGCAGACGATTCGGAACATCTACGAGCATCCAAATTGCAGGGACGAAAGGCACAGACGTGCTATGCCGATCGGTTGGAATCGTCTAGGGCGCCGGGATCGGTTTCCACACTTCCCCCAGTATGCTCGCCGTCGCTCTGCTCCTTAGCGTCGTCCTGGCCTTCCTGCTCGCTACGACGCTTTTCGCGAATCTGCTCCACGGCAGCACGCAGGGCGGCCTCGTCCTCGGCGCGTGCCACCTCTTGTGTGGTTTTGACCATATGGCGAATCTCGAGCACCAGCAGCACGATCAGCGGCACCACGATAAGCGGGAAGAACAGAAGCGGGTTGGTGAGCAACGAGACCACCACGCCCAGGCCTGCCGACACAAAGACCACGCGGCCCACCACATCGGCGGCGGGTACGGACGCGGCGTCCTCGACCGGATTGGCATCGCCCTTGGTGCGGTAGACCGGCGTGCCGTCGGCCGCATCCTCCACGGCAACGATGCGGTGCGTGTTGAGCGAACCCTCCAGCGTGTCATCGGACGAATGGAAGGTGATGATATCGCCCACCTGGTAGACCTGGCTGTTGTCGGTATCGACGACGATAAACGAATGCACGGGAATTGCCGGCTCCATCGAGCCGGTCAGCGTACGCATAAAGCCATAGCCCATGATGGTGGGAATCTCGCCGGCGGGCGTGAACACCGTGCGCAGCAGCACCACAAAGGCGACCAGGATCACCACGGTCGCCAACACGTTGATCATGCGAAGCACGTGCTTCATCACTTGTCGGCGTCCTTTGCGGAAGTCTCGGAGTCGGCAGCGACCTCGGCCTCGGTGGCATCCGCCGCAGAAGCGCCATCCTCGTCAGGCGCGGCGGCCACGCCCTCGCCAGCCTCGCCGCGGAGGCGGGCCAGCAGATAGCGCGACAGGCTGTTGCCCTCGGCGCGGCGCTCGGCACGCTCGCGATTGCGTTCGGCCTGTTCCAGCTCGTGCGCCAACGAGTCCAAGCGCTGCTGCATCTCCGCGCGGACGGCCTCGAGCTCGTGCTCGTGCGTGGCCGTGGCGGCGGCGAGTTCCTGCTCAATGCGCTCCCCCGCCTCGAGCTCGGCCGCGGCGATACGCGCGTCGGCGTCGGCACGGGCCTCCTCGGCGGCACGCGTGGCGGCATCGCGCTCGGCAGCGACAGCGGCGACCTTCTCGCTGGCGTCCACCGCAGCCTGCTCGACGGCAGAATCGGCGGCCGCACGGGCGGCATCGATCGCGGCATCGGCTGCCTGCTGAGCAGCGGAAACCTTCTCCTCGGCCGCGGCGACGGTGTCGGCGAGCTTCTGCTCCGCCACAGCAGCAGCGGCGTCGGCCGCCTCGGCCGCGGCACGGGCATCGCGCTCGGCCGTCAGCTGCACCTCCTCGATCTGCAGCTGGGCGGCGTCCAGCTTGGCATGCAGCTCGGCCACCTCCTTGGCAGAAGCCTCACGCACGCCGGCAAGCTCGGCCGCGGCGGCGTCCTTGGCGGCCTGCAGCTCGGCAGCATCGGCCGCCGTCTTGGCAGCCAGGGCCGCAGCGGACTCACTCTTAACCTGCGCGACCTGCTCGGCGGCCGCCTGCTCTGCGGCCGCAACCTTGGCATCGGCATCGGCACGAACGGCTGCAACCTCGGCATCGACCTCGGCGCGCATCTGCTCAAGCTGCGCCGCCGCGGTCGAGCGTGCCTCCGCCGCAGCATCCTCGGCAGCCTTCTTGCCGGCCTCGACATCCTCCAGCGAGGCACGCAGTTCCTCGACATCGGCCTCGGCAATCTGTGCGCGCTGCGTCAGCGCCAGCTCGCGCGTCTTTGCCTCGTCCAGCTCGTCGGCCAAGTCGTCGCGCTCATCGGTCAGCGCGTGCGCCTGCACCTTCCAGGACTTCAGCTGCCCCTGCAGCTCCTCAATCTGCTCGCGAGCCTCGGCAAGCGCCTGCTCGGCATCGAGCTGGGCCTGCGTAACCTCCTCCACAAACACGCGGCGGACCTCGACATCGGGCAGGTCGGGGCTATCGACCTGCTCTTCCTTAATCTCCTTAATAAACTTGGGCGCCACCGGCTCGGGATGCACGCTCTCGAGCTCCTGCAGGTTGCGCTCGTCGTCGGTCAGACTCTTAAAGACGGTGTAGTTGTTAATGAGGTTGGTGTACATCTGCACCATGTACTCATCATCGAACGCCAGCGCCTGCTGCTGCACGTCGATGTTGTAGCCCACCTTGTCGTAGCGCTCCATAAACTGCCACAGCTGGTAGCACTTGCGGTAGTTGGGGTCTTTCATGATGAGGTTGGTGCGCTGGATGGGGCTGCGGACCGTGCTGCAGCCGTTCATGATCTGGCAGAACGACGCGCCACGCAGCGCCATGACCAGACGGCGCACGCGGTCGATGCGCATAAAGACGTCCATGTTGTCGGCATCGTTCTCGGCAAAGCTCTGGCGATTCTTGACCGTCATCTCGACGTTGTACTCGATCTCTTCGTACGCGTCGTCGATCTTGCTGTGCATCTTAAATCGGTTGCGGATCTCGTTGCCCGTCGACCAAAAGATCACGTCGGTACGCTTGTCCACAAACGTCAGCAGGCGCTGAATCAGGTGGTAGATAAAGCGGTTCTCGTACAGGTCGTACGTCTCGACGGTACTGACGTTGAGGATGCGCATGGGGTGGACGTCACCATCGTCGCTCGGCGCCAGGAACTGCGTGTTCTGGCTCAGATGGCGAACGCTATCGGCGCTGATCTTTTTGGCGAGCGAGACCGGCACCACCTCTTCCTCGGTGGTGATAAAGCGGCGCGGATTTTCGATGATGGTGTTGATGGCGTCGAGCGAGTCCTCGATCATGGTGATCCACTCCTCGTCCACCACCTTGACGAGTTCCTCGCGCTGCTGCTCGATCGTGGTGCCCGAGGCCTGCGCCATCTCAAACAGATAGCGGAAGTAGCGGCTGTCCTCCTGGATGGGCTCCATCTGCTCGGAGAAGCTGGTATAGAGGTCCTGAATGGTCTCGGACATGGGTTACTCCATAGGTTGGATCGATCGGTAAGGGGCGGGGCGACGTCATGTAGGGCAAACGCCACTGATTGTCTTGTCCCACGCCCCGCGCTTACGGCATTAGTAGAAGTTTTGGATCCGCTGCAGGTACATGACGGAATCGGGCAGGCCGCCCTCGCCAAAGGTCTTCTCGATGTACTCGATCAGGCCCTTCATCTCGTCGCGCACAAAGCTCACGTTCATGGACTCAAACTTCTTGAGTACCTTGCGGGCGATGATGTAGTCCATGCCGCCCAGCTCGGTGCCGCCGCATGCCACGTACACGGGGATAAAGTCGTACATCTGCTTGATGATACGGTTGCCAAAGGCCAGCTTAAAGCGGGTCTGCAGGTACTGGTCCAGCTTGTGCATCTTCTGGAGCAGATCGTCATCGATCACGTACTCAACCTTGGCCTTCTGGAACAGATACTGCAGATGCTCGGCCGTCACGTGCACGCGCTCGTGCGGCTCGCACTCAAACGCGTCGGCGCGCTCGTTGAGCTCGATGGGGATCGCGCGGTCGTACACCTTGTCCGTGATGGTAAAGGTGGAGTCGTCGTTGTTGGCCGTGCCGATAAACCACAGGCTGTCGGGAATGGTGAGCTTGCCGTCGTGCAGGCCCTTGGGGTCGGCGGCCCACTGGGTGGGCACCAGATCGAGCACCCACTCGTCGTGGCTGGGCATCTCGAGCACCGACAGGATCTCGGCAAAGTAGTACTCCACGCGAGCGAGGTTCATCTCGTCGAGCACGATCATGGACGGGTCCTGGCGCAGGCCGGCCTCGTACACGGCGCGGAGGAATTCGGTCTCGTTAAAGCGCTTGGAAAACTCGTTAAAGTAGCCCAGTACCTCGGTGCGGTCGCGAAAACTCGGCTGCACCGACACGATGGTCGCGGGGTTGTCCAGGTAGCGGCTAAAGCTGTAGGGCAGCGAGGTCTTACCAGTACCCGAAATGCCCTCCAGGATCAACAGCTTGGAGGCGGCCATGCCGGCCACAAAGCGGCGGATGATTTCGGGCGTGTAGTAGAGCTTCATTTGGCTGCAGGCGAACGCGCGGAAGCTGTCGACAAAGTCCTCCAGCGAGATGGCATCGTCGTAGACCGGGGACTCCCAGTCACGGTACTTAAGGTCCACAAGGGACAGCTTGGGGAAGCGGTTGGCCTGGGCGATTTCCTTTTCCTCGGCAAGGGTCTTGGCCTCGACGGTGGCCTTGGCCATGGCGGCCGCGGCATCCTTGACGCCCGCGCCGTCAAGCGCGAGCGATGCGTTGCCCGATACCACGGCGGCCGTGGCGCCCTCGGCCGCAGGCGCACCCGCGGCGGCGCCCACCACGTTGCCCACCGTGGGCAGGTGGTCGTCGGCCAGGGCCGAAGCGCCCACGTACGGAATCTGCTTGGTGCCGCCCATGGCATTGACCTTGAGCGCCAGCAGCTTGTTCTTCTCGTCCATGAGGTCGAGCACCTGCTTGTTGAGGCGGCCGATCTCGCGATAGAGCGCCTTGTTGGACGTGTCGTCGCGATGCAGGCGGCGGTTGATGCGGTAGCGGTGGACCAGAATGGTCACGATCAGCACGGGGACCGCGATGAGCATGGCAAGCAGAATGACCGCGCCGATCTTGCCCACCAGGTCAAACGTGGTGAAGTAGGTCATAAAGATGTTGAAGTACTCAACCCAGCCAAATACCAGCAGGTTAAGGATGGAGCTCACGACGGCAACGACGTTGTAGACGACCTTTGCCAGCAGCTCCCAGGCAAATCCCAGAAACTCACTCACCGTCGATACCCTCCTGCTTGGTCGCGTTCATCGCCGCCTCGGCCTCGGCCTTCAGACGACGGGCTTCCTCGAGCTTGGCCTCGGCCTGGGCGAGCTGCTCGGCGGCGTTATCGGCCGTGACGGTTGCGGTGTCGCCCTTGCCCTCGGCGTCCACGATGGCGGCCGCGGCGGCCAGGCGGTCCTCCTCGGCCATAGCGCGCTTGAGGTTCATGCCCACCACGATGAGGTGATACACCTGGTAGATAAAGAACAGCAGCATGGGCAGCACGATCACAATGAGGAAGCCCATGGAGCTGGACAGGAAGTCCATGACCTTGCCCATCTGCGGCAGCGCAAACACGTACTTACCAACGATGTCGCCATCGCTGATGATGTGCGTATCGGCCACGTCGTTGTTATCGCCCTTGGTGGTAAAGCTGCGCATGCCGTTAACCTCGTCGATGGCGGCGATGCGGTGCGTGTTGAGCGCGTACTCGTTGTCGATGATGGTATGGAACGTCACGATGTCGCCCACCTCGAGCTTGGAGGTGTCGCACTTTTTGATGAAGATGAGGTCGCCCTTGTTAAACGTGGGCGCCATGGAGTCGGACTGCACGGCAAGCGGGGTGAAGCCGGCGATGTCAGAGACACTGCCGTCCTCGCGCGTGGCGAGCGTGGTAAACGCATACAGGGCCGCCACCAGGATGATGATCCACATGACGACGCTCAACGCGATGGATGCGACTTTTTTAACAGATTGCATGATGTCCCTTACTACCGTGTCTGTCTAGGTCGTGCGCGGCCCGGTGGCCGCCGTGCATATCTACTGTTCCTCGATGCCCTCGAAGCGCATCGATACTGAATAGTTAGCTCCCTTTAGCATATTAGTGCAATTTGGGTCCGTTCCCTCGAGCCATATGCGAACGGTTACCGGCTTATCCGTATCTTTTATCAGGTCGAACATATCGCTGGTCGCGGTCGCCTCGCCCGAGCCGAGTCCAAAGACGGTGGCCGCGCCGGATGAGCCCCCGGCCCCGTTGGGGTCGTAGACCCAAGTGTGGCCGTCGGCGGTAAAGCTCATGCGCATGGCGCTGGCCATGCCCTGCGTCTCGGAGCTAAACCGCGTGCCGGACACGCCGCCATCACCATCCTGCCCGGTCAGGCGAACGCGCAAGTCCGTGCTGCTCATGAAGTGCAGCGTGAACTCCAGGTAGGCGCCGGTGGCGGGATCGGCGGTGGAACCGTCTTCGAAGGTGAAGGTCTGGTAGTCGCTCGTGGTTACGGGCTTGAGCTTGGATGCGTCGATGTCCACGCCCTTTTCGCTGGCGATGCGCGCCGAGATCTGGTCGAAGCCCAGGCTGTGGACGTATTCGTCGAACGTGGCGTGCTCGTCCAAGTCAAAGCGCAGCGAACCGTCGGCGTTAGCGTCGATCATGAGCATGCGGGTCTTGGCACTATCGGCGATGGAGAACCAGGCGAACGTTGCCATGGCTATCGCCACCAGCGCAAACAGCACCAGCACCACAGTGGTGGTGAGCTTGCGGCGCAGGTCGGTGTCGGCGGGCGCGGCGGCGTTGGGCTTGCCGGTGGCGGCGACTGGACGGCGGTCGCCGGTAGCCGAGCGGCGGTCGTCTGATTTAACGCGTGCCATTGCTACTCACCGTCCAAGGTCGCAAAGAGCGCCAGGTGCAAGGTGCCCGGATCCTGATAGAGATAGTCGGCGCTATCGGGATCGGTGCCCTCGATGTAGTAATAGATATCCAAACGATAGGTCTGGCCAAGCCCAAGCGTGGCAAGCGTGTTTTGCGGACGCGCGGCCGTCTCGCTCGTGTCCAGCGTAAAGGCGGCTGGGTCCTGCGTTACGTTGGCACCGCAAACAAGCTGGCCGTTTTGCCAACCCAGGAGCATGCCCTCGGTGTAGCCCGCCAGGCCCGAAGGCGCGGTCGCGGGATGCTCGTCGCGATGGCCGCTATCAGAGCTGTCGAGCTCAAAAATGTTGGTGGCAAGCACCTGGTTGCCGCTCGAAATCTTGATGCCCACGCGGGCTGCGCGCAGCAGCTCGGCATCGGCACCCTGCGGGACCAGCGATTCGGCCAGATACAGGTTGACCTTGCCCCTTACTTTGCTGGCGCCCGTTCCGGTAATGGTGGAGCGCAGGTCGATCCAGCCGTGGTAGAAGGCGGATCCGTTGTCTTTTGCCTGCTCAAACACTGTGGCATCGCCGGCAGAGTTATTTTGCGCACAGGCAGCAAAGCCGTTGAGGTCAAAGGTCGAGACCGGGTAGAGCGTCACGGCGCCGGTCGCGTTGGAAGTTAGGGAAACGTCGCCCTGCTGCGACCAGCTGCCGCGATCGGCATCGCCCAGCTCCAGCACCAGCTTGGACGTGTCGCTGTGCACGCTCACCGAGTTGGTGTTGACCTTCATGTTGTTCGTGAACCAAGCGTAGGTCGCGGCGCCCAGCGTGGCGGCGAGTGCCACCATGACGAGCGCGATGTAGGCACGCGCGCGGTGGGCGTGGCGGCGGGTGTCAGAGTCCGAACCCACAGCGCGCTCGGCGGCAGCGGCGGGTGCGGTCCCCGGGGTTGCGCCCGCGGACTCGCTGGCGCCTACCTGCATGTGCTTATTCTTGTGCATTTAGCTCGCCCCCCTATGCCTTGGCCGCGGCAAAGGCAAGCTGCAGTACCACATCGCGGGCCTGGGCCTCGTCGATGCAATTAGCGTCGCAGCCTTCCATGTACACAACGTAATGAGCGCTTGCCACCTCGTTGGCGGCCAGCGTGCAGATGGGCGTGGCGCCCGCGCGCGCCGTGGGCGTGTCGCCGGCGCCGTCCATACTGTAAGCGCTTATGGCGCGCGCAGGGTCGGCGGTGTAGGCCCAGCCCGAAGCGCCGCCCGCCACAACCACGCCGTCTTGCGCCGTAGTGCGTCTGCTGGTAGCGCCAGCGGTGTTACCTAGGTCATCGCAGGTAAAGATATGCGTTTGCGTGCCCGACTGGGTCGTGATGACCAGGCCCAGGCGCAGCGCGGCCAGCAGCTGCGGGTCGCTCGTCACGCTCATCTGGCCCTGATACAGATACACGTTGAGCGCGCTGTCGTTGCCCTTGAGGTACAGCGTGCCCGAAAGAGCGTAGTCGTCCAGCTGCGCGGTGCAGTCGGCAAAGTTGGTCGTGATGCCCGCGGCGTTTTGGAACGTGCCACGCCAAAAGCGGGAAAGGTCTGCCGTCGAGATGGGATAGAGCGTCTTGTCGGCCGCGGCAAGCGTTGCCGTTGTGTCCCAGGGCCCGTTAGCCGAAAGGCCGATCTGCAGGTCGGAACCCTCGTCGCTTACCGTGTGCGCCACGGGCGTCACGTTGGTGTAGCGCGAGTTGCTGAACCAGGCGTAGGTGGCGGCGCTCAGGGCGGCTACCAGCACCAACATCCATGCGGCCGCGGCAACCATGCGACGGCGCGAGCTTAGGATGTCTTTGATGTTCGATGCACTCATACCCAGCCCCCTTACGAACGCTTGCCGGCAAAGCGCAGCGCCAGCGATTGCAAGCTGGTGGCGGCCAGGTTGTTGGTGCAGTCGGGATCGCAGCCTTCCAGCCACACGTATACATCCACACGCACGGGCGTGCTACGATCGGCGCCTTTGGCAGCGGCGGGCAAGCTGCAGATCTTGGTCGTGGCCTCCTTGAGACTCACGATGCCGGTGTCTTCGTTGTAGTCGCAGAAGTTTGCGCTGGTCAGCTGGTCAAAATGGACCGTGGCACCATCGGAGCGGGTGCTGTCGAGTACCAGGTGGTTCTGCTCGCTTTCGCCGGCGTCCTTACCATCGAGCGTGTTATAGCGCGCCTGGGGATTGTGCTCGCCCGAGACCTCAAAGACGTACTGGCCCGTAACGGTGTCGCTCTGCCCTGGAGCATAGGCAACCAGCCCCACGCGCAGGGCGGTGGAGATGGGTTTTGCCGGATCCTGCTCGGTAAAGTCGATGCCCGACAGGTACACGTCGGTTGCGGCCGAGTTAGTGGCCAGGTACAGAGAGGTCTTGTAGTAGTCGGAATGCTCAGCCGCGCCAAACATGCTGGCAAACAAAGAGTCCTGCGTGGTTCCGCCGGTAAAGCCCGTTACCTTTTGAAAGCCGTTGAGCACGTTGTCGGTCGAGACGGGATCGAGCAGACCTGCAAAGCTCAGGCCAGCGTTGGTTTTGTATTCGCCGTCGTACTCGTTGGAGATGAGGAAGGTCACGCCCGTACCCGCGGCCATCTTGACATCGGTGATATGGCGGTTGGCGTTGTAGATGTACCAGGCATACGTTACGGCTCCGGCAGCAGCAAGCGCCACCAGCAACGTGGCGAGCATGCGATTGAACTGTTTTCGCAGCGAGCGTGCGTCCGACATGCCCCTCCCCCAGATGCTGTGCTGTAAACTACCTGGACACCATTTGCCCATAATGGAGTTATTTTACGCGAATGTGCAGTTCATCGGGGGTACAATCGCGACTTTCCGCGTGCTGTTCGCGCTGCATCGGGGCGGATAGGGTCGCAAATCGCCGCTTTTTAAAAATAGTTCTTGCCACTGGGCGGGAGCTCCGTTATATTATTCCCTGCGCACTCGCGCACCCTTGATCGGGCGTTTAGCTCAGGGGGAGAGCGCTTCCCTGACACGGAAGAGGTCAGAAGTTCAAATCTTCTAACGCCCACCAAATGTTCGCAGCTCAGAGGCTTCGCCTCTGAGCTGTTTTGTTTTACGCCGCCAAGCCATGCGGGCGTCGCGGCGCCCAAAGCCGTCTCAACAACGCCAGCAACCACACCAATCGAGCCCAAAGTGGTCTCGACAACACCGGAGGCCACCCCAGCCAAGCCCAAAGTCGCCCAAACAACCCCAGCGAGCGCCCCGATCAGGCCCGAATGGGCCTCGCAGCCATATCCGGGCGACCCCCGCAAATCGAAGGTGAATGGTTTCCCGCGAAGTGAACGAGCCAAAACGAACCCCCGGAGCATCGACACTTTTGGCGGCTCATTTCCTGCGGTTTTGTCGTTAGAATCCTGCGGTTTTGGCGCCAAAAAGTGTGGATGCTTCGGGGGTCCAAAAACGCTCGTTCACTTCGCGGGAAACCATTCACCTTCAATACGGCAGCACCCCTCCGCCGCCAAAGGCCCGCTCTACCAATACTGATGCGCCTCAATAACGGTCTGCCAGAGCTTAAACCGCTTTGTCTCGAGGCGCGCCTGTGCCAAATATCGCGCTTCCTCAGTCATAGGCTTGTAAAATATGGGCCGCTTGCGACGATGCAGCTTGCGTCGGATGCGCTCGCACAGGCGAACGAGCTTTTCGTAGTCGCTCGCCTGGTCAGTCGTCACCGTAAAGTACGCGACCTCATTGAGCATCTGCAGCTCGTTACGGCGCTCGGCATCCTTGTGGATTTTCTCGCTTCCGTCATGGATGGCATCGCTGTCGTAATCGACCAGTGCGGTAAACACCTCGGGCAGCAAGCCAGCCCTTACTTTATCCAAGCCCACCTCTGCTTTCGCCGTAAGCGTTATGTCGGGTGTGCGCTCCAACACGCGCAGTTTGCGGTTGCGCCCATCGTTGTAACCGTCGCGAATGAAGTACTTCTTGTTCAGTTCGGCCTTGCCCAGCGCAAGCCCGCCGTAATACGCAGGTAGCGACATAAACATGCAAAGCCCCGACTCCCTTGGAGACCGTGAGCCCTCTTCCACGCACGGAAGCAACGCCTTCGCCTTGGCGGCGCCCCTCACCTTTGACGCCCGGTCAAGGTACGCCGCAATGAGCTCCTTGGTCGTGAGCCTGCCGTCGCGCATGCCCGCATCCCTGCTTGTTACCCCGCCGGGAGCAAGGTTATCCAGCCGGTAGTCCGATGTCATGGCATAGCCGGCATAGATGGCCGCCGCCGCATCGCCATCGTGCGCTGCCTGCAAAAACGCCAGCTCGGGAGAGCACACGTATGCATCCAGGTCGCCCATCCAGTGGCCCAGCGAGATAAACGAACCTGCCGGGAGCTCGTTGGTGCACAGATGCGTCTTAACGTGCTTGCTCCGCCGACGGTCGGCGCGCGACGGCACCAGCAAATCCAGCGTATCGATTCCCAGGTCATAGCGATCGATAACCTCCTGCGCTTCTTGATCCGAGAGCGCGCAGGCGCCCGCGATCGACACGACCTCTGGTTCCGAATCCCCAAAGCGCGGGTTCGGGATGTGCGCCAAGAGCGCCAGTGCAGCGTTATGTGAAACGATGAAGTAACTCATGGCGCGAAGATAGCATGTGCATCGGAGGCGGCTCGCGACTCCGGCGAGTTTTCGGCAAACGACCAGCGGTTTTTTGCCACGGTGCAACCAAAGTGTTCATTCGTCGACGTCTAAATGCAAATCCGTCAAGCTTTTGGCAAGGTTGCCGCTCAACTGACCAAAAGCTGACCATGCACTTGCCCATTTGCTTGACGGTGCGCCCTCGCCAAAATGCCCCGCGACTTCTTGGACGGTCGAAGCATCCATCCAGCGACCGCACGCCACGCCGCAATCGCCTCGTTAAGACAGCAGGCGCCACCGGCCGCCAGTTCAAACACCGCCGGCCCAGTCGTGCGCATCGAGCATCCAACGCTGGGGTATCCTTGGAGCACATGCACCGCAAGCCACACAAAGGAGCCGCCATGCGCACCGAGCTCGATGTTCCCTTTTCGCACAAAGACGAGGCCAAGGCCCTGGGCGCCAAGTGGGACCGGGCCAAGAAGATCTGGTACGTGCCCGATGGCGTCAACCCCGAGCCCTTTGCCGCGTGGCTGCCCGGCGTGGACCGCTCCGACCCCAGCGCGCCCTACATCTACCTGGTGCTAGGCAAGCGCGAATGTTGGAAGTGCCACGAGCAGACGACGGTCGCGGCCTTTGGCATTCCGTATTTGGCGGCCGAGGGATCGGGCAGCAAGGCCGCGCCCAGCGCTGCGCCCGCCATGGACGACGCGGGCCACATCGCGATCGACACCGCCCGAGCCAACGCCATAGCCATCGTCCCCGCGCTGGGCTGCGTGCCGGCCGAGATCCGCGACTACCTGCGCGAGCGCTGCGGTTACAAGCCCGTAACGTCGCGCACCACCAAGACCGTATCGCTCGCCAGCACCTGCACCGGCTGCGGTGCGCTGCAAGGCAGCCATTACCTGTTCGAGGAGCCCACGTCGCCGTTTGCACTCACGGCCATCAACAAGCTGCCCGCGCTGGAGTTCGTGCGCGTGGAAGTCGCCGGCGTCTATGGCATCCCCGCCGGCCAAGGCAACTTTGACCAGGCACTCTTCACCTGGGCACGCGACCACCACACCCAGTTCCACAAGAGCCTGTTCGAGGGGATTTACCTGTAGGACAAAACTCGAAAATCGAGTCCGGATTTCCTCGGAAATCGAGCGTGAAATTCCTCGAAAATCGAGTATGATTATCCTCGAAAATCGAGTGTGAAAATCCTCGAAAATCGAGTATGCCCAGGTAGTGAGGTTTATCAAATCATGATTTCTTATGGTTCGGAACAGCCCAAATCCTATCGTCCTCGCCTTTTGGACGAACGACTGCAAACCCTGCTCCAGATTTTTGGAGCGGTCGAGATTCGGGGCACAAAGTGGTGCGGCAAATCATGGACCGCGCTCGCATTCGGTGAGAGCGTCGTTCATCTTGACGACCCAAACGTAAAGTCGCTGGTCGAAGCCGATCCTTCGCTCGCTCTTCAGGGCAATAAGCCGCACGTCATCGATGAGTGGCAGGAGACCCCCGCAACATGGGATGCCACGCGCCGCGCCGTAGATGCATCCGGCGGCGAGAAGGGCCTCTTTATCCTCACCGGGTCGTCAACGCCGGCAAAAGACTCTGTCACTCACAGCGGCGCCGGTCGCATAGCCCGTCTCGACATGAGCACCATGACGCTTTGGGAACGAGGGCTTTCAACGGGATCCGTTTCGCTGCAAAACCTATTCGAAGGATCATTCGAACCTTCGGCCTATACAGGCTCGCTCCCCATGCTGGCCGACGCAATTTGCTGCGGAGGATGGCCGGCGCTTGTCGGGGCGAGCCCTCAGATGGCCGCAGAGGTCGTCAACCAGTACCTCGATGCCATGTACGAAGTCAGCGTTCCGCAAAAAGGAGGCGTGGGGTCTACAGCGCGGCACATTGTGTCCTCACTCGCGCGCAACGTTGCGACCTCTGCCACGCTCAACACCATCGCGGCAGACGCCTCGTTGGGTGACAGTGACGCCCAGCCAGCAACTTCGACCGTGGCGTTTTACCTCGACATGTTGAAGAGCATGTATGCGATCGTAAATCTGCCCGGCTGGGATGCACCCGTCCGCGCAAAATCCCGCCTGCGCACCAAGCCAAAGCGCTATTTCGCCGACCCCTCCATTCCCGCAGCCGCGCTTGGAATGAATCCCAAAAGGCTGCTTGCGGACGGTCAGACTTTTGGCCTGCTCTTTGAGTCTCTGTGCATTCACGATCTGAGTGTCTACACCTCGTGCCTGCCCGGCTCGCATCCGGGCTCGCTCCACTACTACGGCGACTCCGATGGGCTTGAGGTCGATGCCATCATCGAGCTGAACGATGGCCGCTGGGCAGCGATAGAAATCAAGCTCGGCGAATCCAAGGTTAGCGACGGAATCCGCAACATCGAGCGCCTGCGCCGCAAGGTCGCTCTGAACCCTGCCGCGCGCAACCCCCAGCCGGAGTTCTGCGCCGTCATCACCGCGACCTCGCCCTTCTGCCGCTACGACGCCGAGCACGATGTCTACGTGTTCCCCATTGGAACGCTGCGGGCGTAGGGCACCGCACCTCAGCTCACTTGTTTTTATTGACTGACAATTTGGTCATCGAAGCTATGACTCCGCATCGTCATAGGTAATGGCGCATCCACAGGTTGGGCATTGTTGAGGATAGACTGGGAGGCGCAAGCCTGTTCGAGCCCGCGGGTCGGTAGCGTGTTTGTCGCGGGCGTCGATGAAGCTGATGTCTAGGCATGGGAGGTCTGCGCCACAGCGAGGGCAGGGCAGGCAGATTTGGCTGCAGGTGGCCTCGATGAGCGGAAACAGGCTCCGGTCCATTAACGCTCGCGGTAGGTTTCCGTACACGCCTCGCGCGATATCGCTTCGCCATCCCATGGTCTCCCCTTTTCCGTTTTAGCTGTTGAGGAGAGGATGGCAGGATCGTGCAGCTCCCGATGCGGCACGGCGCGATCCGATCAATCGACATGATTGGGTTGCGACGGGCCGCATCTAACTAATACGGAGCAACGGCTTCCGCCCGACGGCGCGATTCCGAGAAATCGAACTCGGCGCGGTGAGCCTCGAGGAACCGAGCATTGGGACGTAGGCGATGCTCATCCGGCTCGCGCAATACCGACCCTGCAAACGCGGCATAGTCCGTATGCTGCAGAAGATACGACCCACACAGCTGATAGTCGCCACGCACGAGCTCAAACGAAATCAGATGAGCGTCGAAGAGCAAGTGCAGGTCGCGACGCAGCAGAATACCGTTGCTGACAACTTGTGACTTGGGACCCGAGTAGTTCTCGATATGCGCGGCTTCGAGCGCTTCGTTGACGTTGCAGCCCGAGACGGCGCATCGACCAGTGTAGGCCTCAAAGAGCTCAGTGCGAAAACGCTGCTGGCCGATTCGCTCGCGACGCAGCGCATAGCGAACCTTTTCATCGTCGCTCGCTGGAGCGCCGGAAAACTCCGCTGTGACCGGAGCGTCCTTCATGTAGCTCATATCGGGGAAGAAACGAGCGTCGGGTCCGCCCTTATGGACGGGGCCGTGCAGCACAAACCAGCTGTTCTCGGGCTCGTAGCGCTCGACGAATGCGAGACCCAGCACCTTGTAGCCAGTGCTCGTTGCAAAGAACACGCCAACGGGAACGCCGCATTCCATGCAGTTGATCATCTTTTGGTTGTAGTCTTGGTCGCGCCAGTTTTCGACCGAAGTACTTTGCGACGAGTACTTGAGCACCCACGTGCCGTCCTCAAGATAGAGCGGCGGAACATCGGGGTAGGCGCCGCGCTTTGAGTTGTGCACCGAGAGCGCAAAGGTCTTCTCGCGCGGATGCTTAACACGTCCGCGACCTGGCCAAAAGATGCCCGAATCGCGCGACACCGGAAAGAGCTCGGAATCAATCGTCAGACGAAAGGGATATTGAGGGCTGTCAGCGTTCGTGCGATGCGGAAGTTTGTCCCACAGGCCGCAACGCTGCTCCTCGCGCAAGAACCACTCCCAAGCCTGGACATATTCGGACGGCACAAAGCTGCAAGCGCGGTCAAAACTCGGCCGAGCAATCAGCGGAACACTAGAAGCGATGCCGTCCATAAGGAACCTCCAGGAAGAACAGTTCCTCACATTATCGCCGATCCCGAGCGATATGCGACAAAGTGCTTGCATCAGACATCCACAAAAAAGGGGCCGCTTCAATCGAAACGACCCCTTTCAGGCATATTTAGCTGATGACTTAAGTCTACTTGGAATCAGGAACGATGCCGACCAAGCTAACCGTTACGTCGAAAGTCGGGCTTCCTTCACCAACATCGAGGCCAGACACGTTTTGGCAATCACTGTCGGTGCCCTCCATCCAAATGACAACCTTGAAGTTCGTCCCGTTGTAACCAACGTGGGCGAGCATTTGAGCATCGCCTGTCGGCTTTACGTAGGAGTCGCCGCTTCCGGTTGCCCCCCAGTTTTTGCCATTCTGATCAACCATGTTGTCGCCGCACACATGGGCATAAGACGGCGCCATTGTCACCGAAAGGTTGCCAGAATTCACGCAACTCCAGCCTTCGGTAGCAGAAACATCGTTTCCCTTACCAGTCGGGGGGACGGGGGCATAGACGACCTTAAGTTCACCGTCGATTAGCAGGCCCACGCGAAGGCTGCCCTTGATTTTGTCGAACCATTCTCGCGAAGCGCCTTCCGACGCAGTCACAACAACGGGGCCGTTCGAGCTACTATTGTCGAGATAGACGTCAGCCTCGCCAGTCTGGTTGATCGTGTAGAGCGTATACTCCGCCATCGTATAGGCGTAATAGGTCTTAGGATCTCCCCCAAGCGCGTAGGCACCCTCAAGCTGGTTGGAAATCGTCGCCCTCTGATAGCCACTTACATCTGTTCCGTTCCATGATTTTGGAACGAACCAGTTAAGGGCATCGTTCGTTGAAGACGGGCTAATTTCATGACCACGACTTGCGGCGGTCGTTTGGTGATCACTACCGTCATGAATGGCATCTGGACCAGAAGCAATTTGGAGAACCATTCCGTTTGCCTGAGCGCTAACGGTACTCATGGTGCCATCAACTTTTGTATTGGAGACAAACCAAGCGTACGTCGCAGAACCGAGTGCAACCGCTGCCATAACGACAGACAAGGCTGCGATTGCAAGCTGCTTTTTCATCTGCTTAACGCTCAACGGAAATCCTCCTCTCTAAAGAAAAAGGCGGGGGACACCTCTCCCCCGCCTTGTTTAGCTGCTTATCCCGCTAGTTCTTATCGGTCTGAGTAGAGGTAGCAGTGAAGACAACGTTAATGCGCTTGGAAGCCGTCTTCAGGTTCTCAAGATTGTTCGTAAAGACCTGAGCATCGTCACCATCGTAGAAGACATACATTTCAACGGTTGTCTCATCCTCGCCAATCTTATCGGCAAGCTTATGCGTGGTGTCAGAAGAGGAGACAATGCCGTCCTTATTGCAAAGCACCCAGTTCGTCCCGCTCATGACCAGCACGCGAAGCGCAGAATCAAATTTATCATTATCGCCTGTGGCACCCGTAATTTTGGCCGAATCAACTACAAGATTGGTGAGCTCAGCGCCCTTTGAGCCAACATAAAAGGTGTTCTTTACGGCATACTTTCCAGTAACCGCGGCGGCAGGCGTGCCGGCAGCGTCGGCGCCCTGAGCAGGAACAAGCTTGACAGTATTGTCGACCTTCGAGCCATCAGTCGCACTGGTACCGAATGCCGTATAGAAGTTAGCCAGCGTATCGTACGGAGTCGTGTCGGCGCCATTTGCCCAATGAGCCGGATAAAGCGGCGTGTTCGCAACAGAAGAATCATCCGTGCGAAGATCCTTAGACTGTTCATTCTCATCACGGATATACATGAACGCAGAGTTCGACTGAGCAGAAATCTTACTGGTGGTAGCGTCAACCTTGTTGTTGCTGACAAACCATGCGAAGGTGGCGGAGCCGAGGGCTACGGCTGCCACGAGGACCATGGCGATGGCGGCGCCCATCTGCTTCTTTAATGCCTTGGTATCCATGCGGACCCCTTTCTTTCCCCATTCATCACAGATGATCCTCGAGAAGCCCGGAAGGGGAGCCCGCGCTTTCGTGTTGGATGTTGCTTGCCCATCCTTTAGACATGGAATTGAGAATACCATAATTCTTACGATTTCCTTATGAGTTTTCGGCAGCCTACATTCCGGCAGATTCATAGGTCTACCTCGGGTTATATGTGGTGCCATGTGAATATCGTTTACCTTATTTGATCTCTCTCCCGCAAAGCCGTAAGTCCCTCTTAAGCCTTGCGACCGCAGCGCCACGCCATCGCATACATTCACCCTCTGCAGAGCTTCTGCCCCAGCCCTTCTCCACTCGCTATACTGGTGTAGCACGTGTCATTTTTGCCTGCTAAACGAGCTATTTGTTGGGAGGGCTCATGCCTGCCGCCAATCAACCCAAGGGAAGCGTTTCCACCGGATCGATTAAGCCGGTGACGCGCAAGGCCGTTCGTTGTCAGCGCGAAGTCGCCTGGCTGGTCACGCAAGCGGCCGGCAAGCTCGTCGCCACCACCGACGACGTCAATGCGCCCACGCCCAGCTTTGTACTGGCGGCGGCATTGTCGTACACCCGCAAGCAGGAGCAGGCCGCTCAGGACCGTGGAGCCGCGATTGACTACGAGGCCATCATGGGCCCCGACCTCGCGAACTTTTGTGCGGCAGCGGCTCTGCCCGCAGCACCCAACGCGCTTTCGGACGCGGGCTACATGTTCACGCTCTCGGGCGCGGACCTCATCCGCGACCTCTACGCCTACTGCAGTGACCTGGACGAGCGCACGGGAGACACGGCCCAGGTCAAGCCGGGCGACGCGATCAAACTCGCACTGCGGCTGTTCTTGCTGGACGACACCTCAGCCACTTCCTCCGTCTCCGACAAAACCTCCGCATAACAAAAGCGCCGGGCCGGGAAACCAATCCCAGCCCGGCGCTTGTTCGTTCTACTTGTCCCCGTCCCCCGCGGGCGAGTTCTTTTGGTTGCGGCGGTTACTCCAAGTCACGTTGTGCTCCTTGTAGTAGTCGGGCGCCTCGTTGCCGCTCGCGCTAATGGGGTCGTTGCCGGTCAGGGTATCGGCAATATCCTGCACGAACTTAACGAACAGGCTCGAATCGTCAGTCTCGGACGAATCAAAATCGAAACCGAACTCCACCGCGCCGCCGATGATTTTATCCACGCACTCCGGGTCGTCGCCGTCCAGCCAAATGACCACGGTGTACTTGTCCACGTCGCCCACGCGGAAGTTCGCGTGACTAATGGTCGTCACCACGTCTTTGGACGCAAACGGCTCGGTGTTGGGCTCGGGGCTGCCGTTGGCCGCAGCCGCCGCATAGGTGGTGGGCTCGCCGTTGCGATACACCCTCACGCGTGCGGCCTTCTCCACGCCCTTGCTGGCGCTGACCACCTTGAGCTTGGCGCTGTAGCCCAGATCGGTCTTGCCGGCGTTGCGGATATAGAAGGTGTACGCCACGTAGTTCTTGCCGTTGTGGCTGCCGTCGATATCGTCCAGGTTGTTGGGCAGGTCCTCGGCGGCGATATTGGTGCCGTTGTCCAAGGCGTCGGCGGCCAGGCGCGCGGTGGCGTTGTTAAAGTCGCCGTTGTCGGCAATGGCCACGCCGCGGCGGAACAGCTCCAGGCGGTTGAGGTTGATGGTGAAGTTGCCCATGTTTTCCTGCATAAACGACAGGGCGAACAGCACGCCAAAGGCAAGCGCCAGCACCACGAGGGCCTTTTGCAGTTTGTCCATGCGCAGCAGCGCCGCGCCGATGCGCTCCATGCGGCGCTTGGGCATATACATGGACACGACCGCGTCGGGATCGATGTCGTCGAGGTCTTGGTCGGCCAGTGCCTGCTCCAACTCCTCGATGCGCACCACGCCGCGCAGGTTGCGCTTGGGCTTGGACTTGCGTTTGGGTTTGCCAAAGCGCTTGCGGGAGGTGGGAGCCTGCTCGGGCACGGAGTCCTCGCCGGGCGCGTCCTCGGCATTGGAGCCGGGCGCATCCTGCGACGTGTCCCCGGCCTGGCCCTCGGTCAAATCCTCAGCGATGCCCTCAGCCAAATCCTCGGCAGCTTGATCTTTGTTGTTGTTACGCTTGAACAGTGCCATGGCGATCAGAGCTTATATTTGGCGCGGATGTAGCCGACGTATTCTTTGACGAGCTCGCGCTCCATGTCGTCGGCGTAGCGGAACTGCAGGCCGCAGACGTTGCGGTACAGGCTGCCCTTGGGCGCGCGGCGCACCCAGCACACGATGCCCAGCTGCTCGGGCAACTCGTGGCGCTCGCCCTGCAGGCGGATCGTGGGCATTTGCACGGCCAGGGCCTCGCCCACGTCGGGGTAATCGTTGAGGTAGATAGCCAGACCGCCGGCCGAGATGTCGATGGTCATGGCGTCCTCAGGCTCGGGGGTCGGTGCGTTGTCGCGTTGGTAGGTCAGGCGCATGGCGACCTTAAAACGCTCGTCGCGACGCTTGACAAAGCTGCGCTGCTCGGCGACTTTGCGCATTTTCCAGTAGGTGCGGATGCCCTTTATCTCGACTGCCTCGGGGTAGCCGGCCAGCACGAACGTTTCCTCGCCCACTTTGTATTGCAGCAGGAGCTTTTGGTTTTCGTCCATGATGAGCGGCTTGCCAGCAAGCATGGGCGCACTCATAAGGAAGTACGCCTCGTCCAGGTCCTCTTTGTACGTGGCGAGCATGTTGAAGTCGGTTTTTTGGCCCATGGGCACGTCGAATGCCACCTGAAGCTTGGTCCCCGGCGTTATCTGTTGCTCTGCCATGTATTCTCCCCCAGTCGCGGGCGCCGATATCATCGTCGTGCGCGATGCACATTGGGCTATTGTAACTGCTTTGCCGCAGGTTTCGATGTGCGGTGCGTGAAATGGCGCGGATATGAGGGTCTAGCGCACCTTGGCTCTGCAGCGGGCACATCGGGCACGACGAGCGTGGGTTTTTGGACGGTCCGGAAATGAGCGTGGATTATTGGACGGTTTTTGGGCGTTTTGAGGCTGATTCCGTCCGAAAATCCACTCTCATTCAATTTGCGTCCAAATATCCACTCTCGTCCGTCCGATTTTCCACTCTCGTTCGACAGGCGGCCAGGACGCATCGACTTCCCATCGGCATAACCGCCAGTTCGCTGCAGAGCCGCGGCCCCATATGGGTATACTCTCGAGGATTCGACTCGATTCGCCCCCGCTGGGGCGTCAA
>URDE01000008.1:0-34121 GCA_900546525.1 uncultured Collinsella sp. | reverse complement strand
GGGAGGGCAACCTTCGCGTCGAGGAAAACCTTGGCGAGGGGTATGTCCGCCTCCGAGTTTCGGAGGCCGAGCGCCGTCAGGCCAAGCATGACATTCAGCATGTAGAGGACATTGTCATCGAGATGCTGCGTAATGCTCGTGATGCCGGAGCCGATAAGGTCTATCTTGCCACGACCAAGGAGGAGGGTGTTCGCACCCTCCTCTTCCTGGATAACGGTTCGGGTGTGCCGCAGGATATGCAGGAGCGTATCTTCGATGCCCGTGTCACCTCCAAGCTCGAGAGCATGAAAATGGACCGTTGGGGTGTTCACGGTCGTGGTATGGCGTTGTTCTCTATCAAGCAGAACACGGATGAGGCACGCGTTGTTACATCGGGCGTCGATTTGGGCTCCGCGTTTAAGGTGTGCGTTGCTACCGATCGCTTGGGTGAGCGCGCCGACCAGTCGAGCTGGCCTCAGGCGGTTAAAGACGAAGACGGCCGCTATGTATGTGCTCGCGGCCCCCACAACATCATTCGCGCGGCCTGTGAGTTTGCCCTTGAGGAGCTGCGTTGCTGCGATGTGTATCTGGGCTCTCCGTCCGAGATCGCTGCGACCCTGTACGCTCAGGCTTCGAGTCGTCTCGATACGTCGCGCCTGCTCTTTATCGATGACGAGTGCGAGCTTCCGGTTATCGATCGTTTGGGCCTTGCCTCGGATGCCGAGGACTTTATCCGGATCTGCTCCGGGTTGGGTCTCGAGATGTCCGAGCGCACTGCCCACCGTATTCTGTCGGGACAGATTAAGCCCGTTCGCGGCGTGACTGCGCGTCTGCTGCGCGAGCGTGATTCCACCTCGCATGCGCCGGCTCCCGTCGATCTTGCCAAGGACCGTCGAGGTCTTCGCATCGCCAAGGATGATATGGCGCAGTTTTCGCGTGCGGTCGAGCGTGACTTTAACGACCTCGCTGCCCGGTATTACCTCAATCTGCGCGGCGACCCTAAGATTCGCGTTTCGCGTGATCGCATCACGGTGACGTTCGATCTTGCCAAAGAGGAATAAAATCTTTACCGAGTCCGCTCGGTACGATACAGTTATTGCAGTTAAAACGTACTTTTAAACGCAGGAGTTTCTTCATGGATTGCCTGAAGGTATCAAGCAAATCATCGCCCGCGTCCGTTGCCGGCGCCATTGCCGGCATGGTCAAAGATGGCGTCCCCGTCAACATTCAGTGCGTCGGCGCCGGTGCCGTCAACCAGGCCATCAAGGCCGTTGCCATTGCGCGCGGCTTTCTGATTCCGACCGGCTTTGATGTCTCCTGCGCGCCGGTGTTCTCCGACATCCTCATTAACGGGGAGTCGCGCACGGCAATTCGTCTCTCTATCTACGTTCACCAGATTAATCGGGCTGCTATGGATAACGTCGTCATGGACGACGTTAAGCCTGTTGCGTAAACGAGCCATCTGCACGCTTGTAGCACCTATGCGCCCCGTCGACACCATCGTTAGGATGTAAGCTCATGGACCAGCGTTCCGTACGCGATATTCTTGCCGGTAAAACCTACTTTATCCGCACATTCGGCTGCCAGATGAATCAGCACGACTCCGAGCGCGTGAGTGGCTTGCTCGATTCGTATGGCTGTCTTATGGCGCTCGATCCCGAGCATGCCGATATTGTCGTGTTCATGACGTGCTGTGTGCGCGAGGCTGCCGATACTCGCCTCTATGGTCAGTGCAATTCCTGCAAGAGCCTGCCTCCTTCGCCTTCGGGTAAGCGTGTGGTCGCCGTGGGCGGCTGCATCGCCCAGCGCGATGGCGAGGGCTTGCTCACCAACGTCGATAACGTCAACGTCATTTTCGGCACCCATTCCATTGCTCACGTGGCCGAGCTTATCGCCGAGGCGTTTTTGGATGGCAAGCGCCATATCCGTACGAATGAGCATGAGGATACCGACGCCATGAGTATGCCGTGGCATCGCGAGACGCAGTATCACGCCTGGGTGCCTATCATGACGGGCTGCAACAACTTCTGCACGTACTGCATCGTGCCGTACGTCCGTGGTCGTGAGAAGAGTCGTCCCTTCGAGGAGATTGTCGACGAGGTTACCGGGCTTGTGCGTCAGGGCGTGCGCGAGATTACGCTGCTGGGCCAAAACGTTAACTCCTACGGTCGCGATCTCTTTGGCAAGCCGCGTTTTGCCGATCTGCTGCGCGCTGTGGGCGATACGGGTGTCGAGCGTATCTTCTTTACCTCTTCGCATCCCAAAGATCTGCTGCCCGAGACCATCGATGCTATGGCCGAGACGCCTGCCGTCATGCCGCAGCTTCACTTGGCCGTTCAGTCGGGTTCCACGCGCATCCTTAAAGAGATGAATCGTCGGTACACGCGCGAGGATTATCTGGGCCTGGTCGATCGTATTCGTAAGCGTATGCCCGATATTGCGCTTTCGACCGATATCATCGTGGGTTTCCCGGGCGAGACCGAGGAAGACTTTGAGCAGACGCTGTCGCTTGCCGAGACTGTGCGCTATGCCCAAGCCTACACGTTTATTTACTCCAAGCGCGCCGGTACCCCGGCAGCTGAGATTTATGATCCCACCCCGCATGAGGTTATCCTTGAGCGCTTTAACCGTCTGGTCAAGGTTATCGAGACGACGGCACACGAGTATAACCAGGGCGAACTTCACACCGTGGTGCCTGCACTTATTGAGGGTACGAGCAAGAAGAACGACGCTGTCCTTCTGGGCAAGAGCCCTAAGAACCAGACGGTGCATGCGCCGATTCCTGCTGGCTATAGCATCGATCAGCTTATCGGCAAGATCGTCGATGTTGATATTGATGTCGCCAAGACGTGGTATCTGTCTGGCTCCGTCGTGGGCGAGCCTCGCTAATGATTTCCCCCGGTGCAAGCCTTTCTGCCGTAGCGATTGTCGGTCCGACGGCGGTCGGCAAAAGCGATGTTGCCGACCGCCTGGCCGCTCGTCTTTCGTCCGAAGTGTTGTCGTGTGACGCGATGCAAATCTATCGCGGCATGGACATCGGTACGGCCAAAATGATGCCTGAGGAGTGCTCGGCACCTCTGCGCCTTATCGATATCGTGGATCCCGGCGTCGCGTATTCTGCTGCGCTCTACCAGTCGGACGCCCGAGCACATGTCGAGCGTTTGCTTGGCGAGCAGCGTCTTCCGGTCTTTTGCGGCGGTACGGGCTTGTATCTCAAGGCCGCTCTCGATGAAATGGATTTTCCTTCGGGAGAACTCGAGGACGAACGCCGCGTGGGCTATCAGGAGCTTGCCGAGCGCATTGGAGAGGAAGCATTGCATGCCCTGCTTGCCGAGCGCGACCCCGAATCAGCTGCCGTGATTCATCCCCATAACGTGCGTCGTGTGATTCGTGCGCTCGAGATGCACGATGATGGCGTGTCATATGCCCAGCAGAAGTCGAAATTCAGCGTTCCGCGTGAGCGTTATCATGCCTTGTGGTTTGGTCTGACGCGTAGTCGTGAAGTGCTCTATGAGCGCATTAACCTGCGTGTCGACCTTATGTTTGAGCAGGGACTGGTTGATGAGGTCCGTGGCCTTATGGACCAGGGCCTGGGCGATGCGCTCACGTCGATGCAGGCAATTGGTTACAAAGAGATTATTGATGCCTTGCGTGGCGCTATTACCATGGATGAGGCCCGTGAGCTTATCAAGATGCGTTCACGTCGCTATGCCAAGCGCCAGCTTTCCTGGTTTAAGCGTGACGATCGCATCGTGTGGTTCGATATGGATGAGTTTACGATCGATGAGGTCGTTAATGATGTTTACCGTCGCATCGAGGCTGCCTAATGGCTCGTTTCCCTTTGGTCCCCACGGCGCCTGAACCTGAGCGCGCCATCTTGGTTGGTGTCGAGTGGCGCGATAACGCCTGGCCGCTCGACCGTTCGCTCGACGAGCTCGAGCGTCTAGCCCACACTGCTGGGGCCCAATGCGTGGCACGCTTGTCTCAGCGCCTGGTCAAACCCTATCCCAAATCGTTTATCGGTTCTGGCAAGGTCGAGGAGCTGTGCGGCTTGGTGCATCGCATGGATGCGGATGTTGTTATCTTCGACGACGACCTGACGCCCTCACAGCAGTCCTATCTTGAGAAAGCCGTGGGCGAACCGGTCAAGATTATTGACCGTACGGCGTTGATTTTGGATATCTTTGGCCTGCATGCCCAGACGCGTGAGGGCCGCTTACAGGTTCAGCTGGCACAGTTGCAGTATCTGCTGCCTCGTCTGCGAGGTATGTGGAGCCATCTTGCCAAGGAACAGACGCGTGGCGGCATTGGATCGCGTTTTGGCCAGGGCGAAAGCCAGCTCGAGGTCGACCGTCGCCTGATTCGCAATAAGATCGCTGCGCTTCGACGCGAACTGAAACAGGTTGAGCAACGTCGCGATGTGCAATCGAAAAGCCGTATTGAATCGCCGGCGTTTCGCGTGGCGTTGGCTGGCTACACCAATGCCGGCAAGTCGACGTTGCTTAATCGTTTGACGGGATCCACGGTACTTTCGCAGGATAAGCTGTTTGCCACGCTCGATCCTACAACGCGCTCGTACCGTTTGCCCGGTGGCCGTGGCATGACGATCACCGATACCGTCGGCTTTATTCAAAAGCTGCCCCATGGCCTGGTCGACGCGTTTAAATCTACGCTTTCCGAGGTGCTCGGCGCCGATTTGATTCTTAAAGTTGTAGACGCTTCCGATGAGGATTACGAGCGTCAGCTCGAGGCGGTTGATCGTGTCCTTGACGAGATTGGTGCCGGTGAGCGCCTGACGCTTACTGTGTTCAATAAAATTGATCTGCTCGATAGCGTCGACCGCTTGAGCTTCCGCCGACGCTATCCCGAGGCGGTGCTGTTCTCGGCTCAGACGGGTGAGGGTCTTGATGACTTAGTCGACCGCATCGCTCGTGAAGCAGCCGCTACAGACGTGTTGCTCTCGGCCGATATCCCGTATCGAGAGGGCGCTTTAATCACGCTCGTGCACGAACAGGGAACCCTTCTGCACGAGGAATATCTTGAGGGCGGCGTTCGTATTGTGGCAAAGCTGCCGGCCCGTATCGCACCACGTCTTGAGCGTTACCGAACGGAATAAATCAGCTCCAGTACGCCCAATATAACGGGCTGATGAAGCAGATAGAACGGTAGTGCATGGCGTCCGAGGCTTGCGAGCACGGGGATGGGATTCTCATAGGCCCATACTGGTGCCTCGCAGTTTGATTCCTGTGCCGTTCGAGCGGCAAAGAAGCCTGCGAGGTACATAAAATAGAATGGGATGAGCGGATAGTAATCACCGGAGACAAAGTCTGGATCTGGGAAACCCAGCCAAGCTAGATAGGGGATAGGGTAGACCGCTTTAGGAATGCTCCAGGTACAGGCAAAGAGTATGAGGCAAATCGTTATACCCCATACTGCAGGTACCCTATCGAGAACCGGGCGCGCGAGTGCAACAATGGCTGTGCATGCCGCCATGCAGAAAATGATGCCGAAGTTTACCGAGTCATCGACTGAGACGAGCGTCGTTGCAATCCATACGACCAAAGCGGCAACGGCATATTTGGCGGCACGCTTGATGTTGTTGCGCGAGAGAGTGCACATCCAGCCGGCAATAAACAAAAATACCCAACTGATGCTGGCGCGCCAGATGTCTTGGAAGATGGTCTGGGTAAACCAGGGCATCTTCCAACCATATAGGTAGGTAAGGTCGTAGCAGGCATGAAATCCCGCCATCGACAGCATGGTAAATCCGCGAATGGTATCAAAGACCGTGATGCGTTTTTGCATTACGAAAACCGGCGCATCAAACCGACGACCTTGCCCAGAATCGTGGGATTTGTCGCGTAGATAGGCTCCATGGTGTCGTTTTCGGGCTGCAGGCGAACGCGCCCCTGCTCCTTATAGAACGTTTTGACTGTTGCGGAACCATCGATCATGGCCACGACAATCTCGCCATTCATGGCACTCTTCTGCTCACGAACGATGATGTAGTCGCCGTTATAGATACCGACGTTAATCATCGAATTGCCGTGGACCTCGAGGATAAAGGACCCCTGGTCCGTTGCAATCTCGGTTGGGATGGTAAAGGTGTCCTCGATATTCTGCTCGGCAAGAATAGGAATCCCTGCAGCGACACGGCCTACGAGAGGCAGCGATACGGTTCCGCGGGGCGCCGTGGGCTCATCGGACTTTGAGATGGATACGGAAGATCCGTCCTCGTCAAAGAGCTCGAGGGCGCGAGGCTTGGTGGCGTCACGCTTGAGCAAGCCGCGCGCTTCGAGTGCGGAGAGATGCGCATGTACGGTGCTAGGGGAGGAAAGGCCCACAGCCGAAGCCATCTCGCGCACACTGGGCGGATAGCCCTTTTCCTGCTGATATTCCTTGATGAAGTCGTAAATTTGCTGCTGACGCTTGGTAATTTTGCGAGCCATCAGGGATTCCTCTCTACCCACACCAAACAAATGTTCTATTTTTGCTTGACAGGAACAACTGTTCGAAGATAATAATAACCGAACACTCGTTCCCGCGCTAGACTTTTTTGTCCCCGCGGCTTGATAAAACAGTTCTCGTCAAAACAAACGAGAGGAGAACAGAATGAACGCAGCGGATATGGTCCAGGGAAACCTTGCCCTTAAGCTCGAGGCGCCTGCCTCGCCTGCCTTCACGGTCGTGAAGGGTGGACGCTCTCATTTTCAGGCCGTGGCCACTAAACCTGTTCGCACCCAGCGTGCAGCCGCTGCTTCGGCTCCTGTTGGCCTGAAGGCTTCGACGATTGTTGCTGTTGCTGTAGCATTCACCCTGTTCTTTGTGCTCGCCACGTCAGTTTTTTCTGCTCGTCAAGCAGCGTATGCCGATTCCGTAGCCAACGTCACCCTCGAGACGGTTCGTGTGCAGTCCGGCGATTCCCTGTGGTCGCTTGCCCAGGAGCATCCCATCGATGGCCTTTCCACGCAGGAGACTTCCGACATGATTCGTAGTGTCAATCACCTCGATCGCGGCTCCCTTGATGCCGGTGCAGTTCTGAAAGTTCCGGCTCGTTCGTAAGATTTCCGCTCGGTCGCATGGTACCCTTGTTATCGTTTAGGAGGAGGTACCATGCGCTGTCCCAAATGCGGCAAGGCACATACCCGCGTTGTCGATTCCCGTATGCAGGAGTCGAACAACACTATCAAGCGCCGTCGTGAATGTTGTTCGTGTAATTATCGTTTTACGACGTTCGAGCGCTGCGAAGATCCCATCGAGGTCATCAAATCCGACGGTTCAAAGCAGCGGTTCGATCGCAACAAGCTGCTGGTCGGCCTGATGCGCGCCACGATTAAGCGCGATATCGACACGAAAAAGCTCAACGAGATCATCGATGATATCGAGGTGGAGCTGCGTTCCCGTACGCTGACGGCCGTTACGTCCCATGAACTTGGCGATATGGTGCTCAAGCGCCTGGCCAAGATCGACAAGGTGGCCTACATTCGCTTTGCCTCGGTCTATCGCGATTTCAAAGACGTCGACGAGTTTTTGCAAGAGCTCGACAAGCTAAGGTGATTTCATGTCCAACATTACCGTTAACATTAAGCGTCTCGATCCCACGGTCGAGCTTCCCAAATACGCTCATCCCACAGATGCCGGCCTTGACCTCCGTGCCAACGAAGACTGCACCCTCAAGCCCTTTGAGCGACGTTTGGTCTCCACTGGCTTGGCCATTGCGCTGCCCGATGGCTACGCCGGCTTTGTCCAGCCCCGCAGCGGCCTAGCCATTAAGCAGGGCCTGTCTATAGTCAACACACCTGGTCTCATCGACGCCCACTATCGAGGAGAACTTAAGGTCATCCTCATCAACCTGGATCCCACCAACAATATCCAGATCAACAAAGGCGACCGCATCGCCCAACTCGTCATCCAGGAAGTCCCCACGGTCAATCTCGTAGAAGTAGACGAACTAGACGAAACCGACCGAGGCAACGGAGGCTTCGGCTCCAGCGGCGTTGCTTAATCATTTTCAAGATGTAGGGTTTGCCTCTCACCCGGGGCCCACACATATCATCCCGTGCTCAAACATTCTCGCTACGCTGCGAAACTGCGCGCGGGACGATATGTGTGGGCCCCGGGTGAGAGGCCACATGCTTGAATATGCATTTCGACTTGCGCGATAGGCCTCATCAATATAATTACGACTTGTTTGTTGTTCCGACTCTCCATTAGCTGGATTACATCCTTGCAAATCCTAACTAGGAATGTGTTTTAGATTCTAGTTAGCCGACGCGACAAAGGAATAGCCCCTTTATCGCGTCGGCTAACTGTATTTATAATTTCCGGTTTTGCCTTTGCAGTTTCTAGTGGAGGGGAATCTGTTACAGCTGCTAGTACGTTAACGAAGCTTACCTGTGGGAGGCCCCTATATATCGTCCCGCGCGCAGTTTCGCAGCAAAGCGAGAATGTTTGAGCACGGGATGATATATAGGGGGCTCCCACAGGAAAGCGGACAGTTCAATGCTAGCGGATATGTGCGGGTTTTTCGCCCCAGTAGAAGCGGCAGAAGGCTCGTTTACGTTTTTGGGGCTTTCCTGCAAGCTCCATGGTTGCGATGGCGATATCCTCGGCTGCGTGTGGACGGCGCAGCACTTCGCCGTTGATGAGCAGAGCCTTGAGCGACTCGGGATGATCGTGGAGATGGCGCAACGTCACGATGAGCTCTCGTGCGGTGGTGACATGCATGCTGGCGCCCATGCCGGTGAGCATGGTGGTGTTGGCCTTTTCCTGTCCATATGACTTGCCCAGTAGAATCATCGGTAGGTGTGCGCACAGGCATTCGGTTACAGTGAGTCCGCCCGATTTGAGAATTGCCAGGTCGCAGCCGTGCATGAGCGCTGCCATGTCATCGACGTAGTCAAGAACCGTGACGTTCTCGAGTTTCATGGCATCGAAAAGCGTTTTGAGACGGGTGGCATATTCGGCATCCTTGCCCGGCAAAAAGACAAAGTGCATGTCCTCGAAGCTGCGCAGGAAGGGGAGGGTGTGGTCCATCTCCGCGCGAAAGCGAACGTACGGTTGAGGCAAACTGGCGCCGGCCATCACCAGCACAACGAGCTTGTCTGTGGGGAGATTGAACTTCTCGAGTTCTTCCTCGCGGTTGTAGTCCGTATCAAACCCGGCGCGAATGGGGATGCCCGTAATGCGGATCTTGGTCTCGGGAACCTTACGGGGACGGAGTGTCTCGGCCATAAACTCGTTTGCCACACAGAATAGGTCGGTGTCCTTATGGGGCCACCAGCCCTCGACCTCGTAATCGGTCGGTACGCAAATGACGGGATAGTCGATGCCCGTAATGACGCGCGCACCAACGGCAACGTTGGCTGCCGTGATATGTGTGGCTACCACGGCAATGGGCCTATGAGCCCGAACGTATTCGTTAAATGCGGGAAACATGATGCGCGACCATGCCGTGCCGCCGCCCCAAAGCAGGTGTCCGGTAAGGGTATAACGCCAGGTCAAGTCATAAATTGGGCGCGTGGCGCCGGTAAACGAGGCGGCCGTTTTGTTGCCGTCGAATTTTATGCGTCCAAAATCAAGGATATCGAGCACTTCAATCTCAACATCCTCGGGGATGCCATTGGTGCCGCGGATGAGGTCGAATGCCTGCGCAATCGCATTTGCGGCGGCCTTGTGGCCCGAGCCGACCGAGGCGTGCACGATAGTCACGAGAGGTTTTTGTTGAGCCAAGAGCGTGGTTTGTTCCGATTGGGGAGTGCTGTGCGTGAGCAGGGGAGCGTCGTCGCTCGTCTGCGTCTGATCCATCGATATCTCCCCTTCATCTTTGTTTCACAGAGAATCATTGTAGTGCATGAGTGTCACGTTCGCATTAATTTGGGTATGAGCGCAAAGAACGCCAATCTTTCGACAGGAGGTCTCTTCATGACTACTCATCAGCCGATCGATGTTGCGATTATCGGCGGCGGGCCTGCGGGCTATGCTGCAGCCATTTACGCGGCGCGCGCCAACCTAACGACGACCGTGATAGAGCAAGGCATGTCGGGAGGACAGATCGCCACAACCAATGAGGTCGAGAACTATCCGGGCATTCCGCTCTTGAGTGGCGCCGAACTCGGCGAGCGGTTTCAGCAACATGCAGAGGGCCTGGGAGCACAGGTTACATGGAGCATGGTTACGGGTATCGATTACGATGCGGATGCGGCGCTGTTTACGGTGCATCACGATATGGGCGATACGCTGGCCTCGAGCGTTATCGCTTGCATGGGTGCCACGCCGCGATCTGCTGGTTTTGTTGGCGAGGATATGTATCGCGGTCGTGGCGTTTCTTATTGCGCGACGTGCGATGGCATGTTCTTTCGCGGCAAGCAGGTTTTTGTCATCGGTGGCGGTAATGCTGCCTGCGAGGAAGCCCTGTTCTTGTCAGAAATCGCCAGCAGCGTGACCATCGTCTTGCGCCGCGATCAGTTCCGTGCTCCCGATGGCGTGGTTCAAAAGGTGCTCGCAAAAGATAATATTTCAGTTAGGTACCAAACTAGTATTGTGGAACTTTCGGGCGAGGCCATGCCCACGACTATCACCTTTAAGGACAACGCTACGGGTGGCACTTATTCCGAGTCCTTTGATCCTGGTTCGTTTGGCATTTTTGTCTTTGCTGGCACGCAGCCCCATACTGAGCTTGTAGAGCATCTGGTAGATCTGGCGCCCGACGGCGGTATTGTGACCGACGAATCGATGGCCACCCGCACACCTGGCTTATTTGCCGCCGGCGATATCCGCTCCAAGCGTTTACGTCAAGTTGTGACCGCCGTTTCGGACGGAGCCATAGCGGCTACCAGCGCATACGCTTTTCTACGCGGATAAGTACGATAATATATCTTATGTAAGGTTGCTATCTTTAAACAAAGTGGTTGGACGGTGCGTCAATGTGCTGTCCAACCACTTTTACTTAGCGGCAATGTGGTATGCAAAACTAGATTATCTAGAATACAATATAGTAAACGAACGGAGGCCTCTGATGAACCACGTCAAACATGTTATCCCGATGTCCGATACATCGGTCGGCATTAAGCCGGAGGATATTCAGCCGACGGTGCTGCCGGATGCATTTATTCAGTCCGATACGGTGCGTAAACTCAACGCGTTGAGCCTGCCGCGCTATGACCAGCTGCCTAACGTATCGCTCTATCGTGATCAGGTTATCGAATATGTTGCGCAGTGGATGGAGCCGCTTTCGATTTGTGTGGAGCAGCCCGTCATTATGCCATCGATGATCAATAACTACGTAAAGGTCGGCCTCGTTCCCGCTCCGGTTAAAAAGCAATATGGTCGCGAGCAGATTGCGCGTCTCATCTCCATTTGTATCTTTAAGCAGGTGCTGCCCATCGCAGCGGTTCAGGCACTCTTTAACATTCAGCGCCTGAGCTATGATGCACCGACCGCCTTTGATTATGTGATTGATCAGCTCGAGGCATCGATTCGCGCGGCTTTTTCCATTGAGCAGGTTCCTGTACCCGATACGGCTCATCAGGTCACACGCGAGTCGCTGCTCGTACGCAGCGCGGTATCGTCTTTTGTATCGAAGGCGTATCTAATGAGCTACCTAAAGTTCAACGGGTTTAATAGCTAGCCGACGTACAAGACGGGCGGGACAAAGAGTCATCAGACACTTTGTCCCGCCCGTGTTTTTGTTTAGTTGGATTTTATCGGCCCGAAGCAACGACCATGCCGTAGCCGATAATGAGCCCGTGCATCTCGGCATAGTATGAATCCAGTCCGTTGCAGGGCATGATGATGGTCTTGGAACCGGGCCAATGCTCCACAATGCGGCTGGCAAGTGCCTGGGCGCCCGCCTCATTTTCGACATGGTCGATTACGACCTCGCCGCCAGTAAAGCCTTCGGCCTCCATGGTGTCGACAATCTTGGTGAGCATCTTCTTTTCGCCGCGGGTGTGACCAACGAGTTCAATTTTGCCCGCTTCGCTCGCCGTGCCCAAAATGCGGATATTGAGCTTGTTAGCAATAACGCCGGCCGCCTTAGGGATACGTCCGGCCTTCGCAAGGTTTTCGTAATTGCACAAACTAAAGAGGATCTTGCTGTTCTGCTCCAAGCTATCGAAATAGGCGCAGGCGTCCTCAAAGGAGGCATCTGGGTTGCTTGCAAGATAGCGGTCGAACAGCAGGAAGATCAAATCCATTTTGCCACCTGCGGCTCGCGAGTTAACCAAATGAATCTGACGGTCCGGCTCCTCGGCAAGCACCATGTCACGTGCGGTGGCCGCGGCATTGTAGCTTCCCGAGACTCCCTCGGAGATGGGCATGCAAATCGTCTTGTCGGCAAGCCTAAAGAGTTCGGTCCACTCGCCTACGCTCGGACAGGCGCTCGAAGAAGCGCTCGACTCCGCCTGCACGGCGCAATTGAGTTCGTGAACATCGAGCGTGAGGTCATCGACGAACTCGCGCTCCCCCACTCGAATTTTGAGGGGTGCAAATGCAAAGGTGGTATGGGGCGCGGTCGGTTGCCAATCGCGGAGGTTGCAGCTCGAATCGGAGATAAGTGCCCAGCTCATAGAGGGTCCTTTCTAGATGTTTCTCATTTATTATAGCCATCTTGCTTACCTTTGAAACGTGCATCTAGTATTGAAAACTAGCTCATTGGGGTCATGTATGGAGCACGGTCACAAATAAATGAACCTCGCAGCCCAAAGGCCACGAGGTTCACATTCGTTTGCTATACAGAGTGACTTAGTAGCGCACGAAAATGTAGTTGTTGTTCATGCCGGCTGCGACGGAGCTGATGATGACGCCCGTCTTGTAGTCGGAAGCATGGATCATCTGACCATTACCGATATAGATGCCAGTATGGTAGGAGTTAACCACGACATCGCCCGGTTGCGGGTCGGACACGCGGGTCCAACCCATGAAGGTGCCGGTGGTGCCCAGACGGCAGTAGCGGCCCGTGAGACAGTAGCTTACAAAACCGGAGCAGTCAAAGCTGTCCGGTCCAATGCCGCCCCAGGAATAAGCGCAACCCAGCTTGCTGTAGGCACGCGAAACAACGGAGCCGCCGTCAACAGACTGGTTCGGTGCGGAAGGCGTCGGAGCCGGAGCCGGAGCCGGGGCGGGCTGCGGCGTAGGGGCCGGAGCGGGCGTAGGAGTGGGCGCGGGCGTATTGCCGCCATCGTTGGTGTTCTCAGTCGTACCGGCGGTGTCGTTGCTCACCGTAGCCTTCTCGGCGGTGCTGGCGTTAATGCCGGCCTGAAGTGCTGCGTTGGCTTCAGCCTCGGCGGCAAGCTCGGCCTGCAGCTGGGAGTCCAGGGAGCTCACGACACTCTGGGCCTCAGCCTGCTGGGCGTTGAGCTCGTCGACCTTCTTCTGCGTCGCGGCGACGTTCTTCTCCTGCTCGGCCTGCTTATCGGTGAGCTGCTGCTTAAGGTCCTTGACATCCTGAATGGTCTGGGCCTGCTTGTCGGAAACCTTGCCGTAATAGAACAGACGGTTGAGCATGTCGCCCAGATCGTCGACGCCCGTCAGAACCTGAAGGAGACTCAGACCGCCGGTCTTGTACTCACCGGCAACGTAGCTCGAAAGCTTTGCCTGGCCCTCGGCAATCTCTTGCTGCTTTTGCGTGATCTCGCCTGCAGTCTGATCAAGCTCCTGCGTCTGTGCGGAGAGTTCTTCATGAATTTGCTGGGTTTGCGTGCCGATCTGCTCGAGTTTGGTACGAGCGGCGGCAAGGTCGGATGCGGTATCGGCATAGGCAGGAGCCGCGAGGCCCAGGCCCAAAACACAAGCGAGGGTTGCCGTAGCAGCGCAGCGTGCCATGTTTTTATGCGTGTTTGCTGTGCGCATGGAGCTTCCTTTCCGGTATCTAAGGGTAACGTCTAGTCCACCGTTACCAGGCTAAAGAGCTCAACGTCCTCGTTGGAAGGCGTGAGCTTCTCGCGCGGGTTGAGAAACGCAAGCTCGAGGATACAACCGTAACCCACAAGCTTTGCGCCCATATCTCGCACCAGTTTACCTGTTGCCTCGACGGTTCCGCCCGTCGCGACCAAGTCATCCAGAATCAACACGGTATCTTTAGAGGTAATGGCATCGGCGTGGATCTCGATAGAGTCGGTGCCATATTCGAGCTCGTAGCTCTCGCTTACCGTCTTGCGCGGCAGCTTGCCCGGCTTGCGTGCGGGCACAAAGCCAGCGCCCAGGGCGACGGCCACGGGCACGCCGACCATAAAGCCGCGGGCCTCGGGACCCACGACCTTGGTGATGCCCATGCCGGCAAAATGCTCAGCCAGGGCATCAACCATGGCCTTTAGCGCCTCGGGATTACCAAAGAGCGGCGTGATGTCCTTAAAGACGACTCCGGGCTCGGGATAGTCGGGGATGTCGACGATGTGAGATTCGAAGTCGTACATGGCATGACCTTTCAGGGGAGGATTGTTTGCGGCAGCGTCTATTTGTTCGCGCTGGCGGTGGCGGCGTGCGAGGGGGCAATAACTTTGAGCGGCTGCACGAGGGATTCCTCACGCACGGGGACCGCGGAGGTAGATGCCTCTTCGCTTTTGGCCTTGGTTGACTCGGAGCGTGCGATCTCCTCGTCGAGGGCATCGATATCGGCATCCTCCACCACGGCGTTGAGTGACTCAAATACGCGGTTCTTGAGCAGAGCGGTATGGACGCCCTCGGTGAGGTCATGCAGCTTCTTAAAGGCACGCTCGAGCTTGGCGTCGCGTTCGTCATCGGAAGTGTCCATGCCGAGCATGCTCACGAGCACCTGCTCAAACATTGAGGACTCGCGGTTTGCCGACGATACGTACTGGCGCAGGTTGCGCGGCTCGATATGGAAACGCGAAAGCTCGGAGCAGTAGCGGATGATCGGGAAATCGCGACCATCGACAAGCTCGCGGTTTTGCGGGCTCTTGATGATGCGAATGAGGTCGTTTTCGGCCAGGGAGCGGATAAACGAGATCTCAACACCGAGCATATCGGGGATGGTCTCGATAGGATGCAGCTTTTGCTTGGTCTCCTTAGGCTCCGTCTTGAGCGGAACGTCGGACAGCAGGCCCACCTCGTAAGCGAGCGTAGACAGGTCCGTGGCGTTTTCCAGGCGCTGCTTGATCACGTTGAGCGGCATGTAGCGAGTCTTCTGCAGATGCAGAATGACCTCCAGGCGGTCAACGTCTTCCTTGGAGTACTGGCGATACCCCTTAGGCGTACGATGAGGGGTGATGAGCCCCTCATCTTCAAGAAATCTAATTTTTGAGTTCGAAAGATCGGGGTATGCGCCTCGAAGTAGATTGACGACCTGGCCGATACTCAGATAGTTGCGTTCGGCCATGCCCTACTCACCGGTTTCGATGCGCTCCGGCGTGCTTTCGTGATAGATGAGCGTAAACGTACCGATCTGGACGGAAGAGCCATCGTGCAGCGGTGCGCCGTTGACGATAGCGCCGTCAACCCACGTACCGTTGAGCGAGCCCAGGTCCTCGATGCGGGCACCCAGACCCTCGCGAATAATGCGCGCGTGGCTACGCGACACGGTCATGTCGTTGAGGAAGATGCCGTTGGCGGGATCGCGGCCGATGGTGGTCACATTGTCCTCGAGCTCAAAGGCGGCGCCGGTTTGCGGGCCCTTGACGATAGATAAGACGGGCGCGGTGATGTGCACGTTGGCCATGAGGTCGGGAACGGTGACATCGCTCGAAGGAACGCGGAAAACGCAGGTGGCGTCTGAGGCCTTATCGTTCTGAGGCATATTGTTAACCATGTTGTCCATGACAACCCCTAACTTAACGCGGACATACCGCAAAGAATGAACTGTACGTAATCATACCCCAATGACTTAGTCTTCGATTTCGGGGTTAAGAAAGTCGATATCTTCGTCCTCTGGATGCGCGACAGCCTGTTTAATGGCAGCTCCACCCTTAACGGAATAGATGACGGCAGTGAGCATGGAGAAGATGACGCCGCCGTACACAAAGAAGATGCCAAGCGGTACCGGGCTGCCGTTGAGGCCCGGGAAGGCCGTGAACGTAGCGGGCAGCAGGTGCCAGCCATCCACATTGGGAAAGCCCAGCAGCATGAGCGAGAAGCCGGTCATGAGCAGCGCCGTGGCAATCTTGCCGGGAAATACTACGTCAATGGGACGACGGTGATAATGGCGCACGATGAGCGTGCCGATGCCCAGGTAGATATCGCGGCCGATGATGAGCACGCAGACCCAGATGGGCAGTTCGCCGCGGACCACGAGACCTAAAACACCCGTAAATAGCAGCGCACGGTCGCAGATAGGATCCATAACCTTGCCGAGCCACGAGACCGTTTTGGTCATGCGAGCAATCTGACCGTCCATCCAGTCAGTGGAGGCCGCGATGGCATAGATGACGATCGCGACGACACGGTTGTTGTCCGTCACAAACAGGTACAGGAAGACCAGCGTGAGGATCAGGCGCGTGAAGGTAATGAAATTGGAGATCGTGAAGATCTTATTCGACGGGTAATCGGAAGTGCCGATAAGCTCCTTTTTGATCTTCTTTTTGATGCCCACAGGACTCCCCCGCTGGTAAACGACAAAACTCTCGATACTATACCCGTTCTGGCGATGTCTATCCAGCGCGAGCATAGAGAGTCCAGACATGTGGAGAGTGGTTCTGGGCTACGCGGGATTCTGCATTTATGTACATCAGCCTCCAAAAACGACATTTTTCTGCATCTTTGGTGGCTGGTGTACACGTTTTGATTCAGTGTTTACATCGATCGGAAAGTTGTTGCTTTAAGCAAATGAATCATGATGATTAAAAACAAAAAAGGTCAGGCACTAGGTACCTGACCTGCAAACTTCTGGTCGGGACGACTGGATTCGAACCAGCGACCCCTTGACCCCCAGTCAAGTGCGCTACCAAGCTGCGCCACGTCCCGAAGCTTTAGTTTGTTGCTCTGCTCTCGCTCGCAACAGGGAGTATATTAACCCGAAACTTTGCCCTTGTGCAAGAACTTTTTTACAAATTTTGAAGCAAGTCCAAAATTGTATCTGCGAGCTGGGACTTTGTTAGTACGGGAAGTTCTTGCGTACCAGCCGTGTTTACGATCCAGGCCTTGTTGGTATCGGTTCCAAAGCCCGAATCGGCGCGCGAGACATCGTTGGCGATAATGGCATCGCAACCCTTGCGCGCGAGCTTTCGCTGAGCGTACTCCACGACGTTATCGGTCTCGGCCGCAAAACCGATAACGCACCGCTCGCCCTTCTGGCGCGAAAGCTCGGCCAAGATATCGACCGTCTCGACCAGTTCGATGCGATCCAAGCGCTCGTTAGCCTTTTTGAGCTTATGGTCGGCGGGAGCGGCGGGGGTGTAGTCGGCGACGGCGGCCGCACAAATGGCCGCATCGGCCGTCTGAAAGGCATCCAGCGCCGCCTGCAGCATCTCTGCGGCGGTCTGTACGCGCACACACTCCACACCGCGGGGAACATCGAGCGATGTCGGTCCCAGCACAAGCGTGACCGCAGCACCGCGGCGAGCTGCCTCCCCCGCAAGGGCGATGCCCATCTTGCCCGACGACCGGTTGCCAATGAAGCGCACGGGGTCGATCGGTTCGTGCGTAGGACCGGCAGTAATCACGATGCGCTTGCCTGCCAGGTCTTGCGGGACGGGGTTCAGCACCTCGCAGACGGCCTCGACGATGTCCTCGGGCTCGCTCATGCGTCCCGTGTCCACGTCGCCGCAGGCAAGGTAGCCGCTGCCGGGTCCTACCACATGGACGCCACGGTCGCGCAGCGTGGCCATATTGGCCTGCGTCGCAGGCGCCTTCCACATGCCGTTGTTCATGGCCGGCGCAATCACAATGGGTCGCGGCGTGGCAAGCAGCGTGGTGGAGATGAGGTCATCGGCGATACCGTTTGCCATCTTGGCGATGATATTGGCCGTCGCGGGCGCCACGACCACCAGATCGGGCTCCTGCGCCAGCGAAATGTGGTGGATGGGGTCGGAGGGGTCGTCGAATAGGCCCACGGCGACAGGCTCGTTGGTGAGCGCGCGGAAGGTGAGCGGGCCCACAAACTCCGTGGCATGCTCGCTCATGACGACCTTGACGTGCGCGCCGCGCTTTTGCAGCAGGCGCACGATATTGCACGACTTATAGGCGGCGATCCCGCCGGTAATGCCCAGCAGGATCGTTTTTCCCTCAAGTTGCATTGAATTGTTCATTGAATTGTTGGATGCCGCCGTCATCATTTAAGCTTCCTTGCTGGGAAGCACCAGCAGGCGGTGGCAGTACGGGCAGTGCGTAATCTCACTACCGTCGTGGTTGAGGTCGCTCATGGACGACGCCTGCAGCGCGGTGTGGCAGACCGTGGGGATGTTGCCCTTGATGGTCTCGACGGCCAGGCCGCGGAACTGCTTGAGCAGGCGCTCGTAATCGGTGAGCACGTCGGCGGGCAGCGTGGCAGCAAGCGCGGTGCGCTCCTTGGTGGCGGCATCAATCTGGGCCTGGAGGTCGGCGGCCTTGGCGCGGGCGGCCTTGGTATCGGCCTTTACGCCCTCCTCGAACTTGGCGATGATGGCCTGCGCGCGAGCCTCGCGGTCGAGCGCCTCCTTGTGGGCGATGACGACGTCCTTGCGGGTGTGCTCGATCTTGTCCAGGCGCTTGGCCAGGGTGGCGAGCTCGTTCTCCAGGTCCTGAACCTCGCGGTAGTCAGAGCCATCAACGTGGCGCTTCTTGGCGGCCTCGATGGCGTTATTGGTCTGGATCTCGGTGGTATTGAGGTCGTCGAGCTCAATATCCAGGTCCTTGCGCTGGGCGTAGAGCTTAGTCATCTCGGCCTTGAGCTTAACGTAGGTCTTGCGCTTGGAAGCGAGCTCCTTGAGCTCCGGCATATTGGCAAGTTCGCTCTTGTTGCGGGCGAGCTCCAAATCGATCTGTTGCAGCTTGAGTAGCGTAGCGCCGGCGCTCATAAGTTCTCTCCTTTTGTCACAGTCCACCATTGGCAAGGGTTCAGTATTTTAATCGCATGACGGGGGTCGACCCCGGCGTCAACTGCAGAGTTCATTAATATATCAACGAACGGTTCCTCGGAGCGGTCATGACCGAGCAAGATCACCGGTAGCCCGCGCAAGGCTAGGTCTTGCGCCACGTGGTAGCCCGCCTCGCCCGTCACGACAACGTCCGCGCCCGCGGCGATGGCAAGCTCGCCAAAGTCGCTGAGGGAGCCGCCCAAAATGGCGACGGTGCGGCACGGGTGATCGGCCTCGCCCCACACGCGTGGGTCGCTGCCAAACGCCGCTGCGGCGCGCGCGGCAAGGTCACGCAGGCTGCAGGGGTCGTTCAGCGTTGCAAACGCGCCCAGGCCGGTCGCTTCGGGGTCGTCCACGTGCTCCAGCGAGCTTGCGGGTGCGGCGTCCAACAGCGTACTTAGGCAAACGCGAGCCTCTTGCGAGCGGTCCAGGTTGGTGTGGAGCGAGATTATACTCACCCCACAACGGGCCGCCTCGTAGAGCGCCGCACTGCACTGGGGGCGCATCGCGCTGGGCGGGCAAAATGCCTCGGGTGCCTTGATGTAGACGGGATGATGCGTGAGCAACACATTGGCTCCGGCTTCCAAGGCGCGCTGCACGTTGTCCCTGGTGGCATCGAGCGTGCAGGCAACGCCGCGGATTTCGTCATCGGGGTCGCCAACGGATAAGCCTACGTGGTCCCAGGGTTCGGCGTCCGTCTTAGGATAGCGTGCAAGCAGGGCACGTTCAAGCTCGGAGACGATCATGCGGCACCCACGATCGAGAGTAGCGCCTGGGCAAAGTCGTCCAGATCGGTCGGGTTCACGCGGTCATCGAAGGAAATGCGCAGTGCACCCAATGCCTGCTCGCGACCAATGCCCATCGCACTCAAAACGTGGCTGGGGTCCATGCTGCCACTCGAGCAGGCAGAGCCGGCCGAAACCTCAAAGCCAGCGGCGTCGAGCTTGATGATGAGCTCCTCGGAGTCCATGCCGTCAACGTAGATCGAAACCATGCCGGGCAGACGGTCGGCCTGCGTGTAGTCGCCCATGGTGGCGTGAATGCGCGGATGGGCCGTAAGCGTGGCGTAGAGCTTGTCGGAAAGAGCTTGCAGCTTCTCGCGCTCCTGGGCCACATGGGGCGCCAGCGACGAGGCGGCAGCGGCAAAGGCCAGCTGCGTACGCAGGTCCTGCGTGCCGGCACGACGTCCGGCTTCCTGTCCGCCGCCAAAGATGCGGGGGCGCAGCGGCGTGCGGTTCTTAAGGTAGAGCGCGCCGGATGCCACAGGGCCGCCGATCTTGTGCGCGGCAACGGTCATAGCATCGACGCCCAGCTCGGTGACATCGAGCGGAATATGCAAGTAGCCCTGGATGGCATCGGTATGGAACAAGGCTCCTGCGGTGTGCGCAGCTGCGGCAAGCTCGCGGATGGGCTGCACTACGCCGGTCTCGTTGTTGGCTGCCATAATGCTCACGAGCGCGACGTCGTCGCCAAGCAAGTCGTTCAGCGCGGCAGGCTCGATGTATCCCGCACGGCAGGGCTGCACCAGGTCGACGGTAAAGCCGGCGGCACGCAGCAGCGGCAGGTTGTCAAGGATCGAATCGTGCTCGATGGCAGATACGATCACATGGTTACGCTTGCGGTCGCGCTGGCGAGCGCCCTCGGCAAGACCGAGGAGCGCCAGCTGGTTGGCCTCGGTGCCGCCGTTGGTCAGGACGATCTCGGACGGGCGAACGCGCGCGCCAATGCTGCGGGCGATCTCGCGGCGAGCAACCTCCAGACGCGCAGCGGCCTTACGGCCGAGCGAATGCAGCGAGTTGGGGTTGACGCCGGCAAGCTCGCTGTCGTCGTACTCGCGCTGCGCAAGGAGCGCCTCGGCGCGCATGGGCGTCGAGGCGGCATAGTCAAGATTCACGGGTATGCGGTTTTGACCTGCGGTCATAAGGATTTATGCCTCCTGTGCAGCCTCGTTGCCCAGCTTCTGCAGCAGCGCAACCTCGGCAGCGGGATCTTCGGACTTAAATACGGCGGAGCCGGCCACGAGGACGTTGGCGCCGGCCTTGACGACCTCGGCAATGTTCTTGGAAGAAATGCCGCCGTCGACCTCAATCATAGGCGACACGCCGTGGCGCTCGCACATGGCCTTGAGCTCGTGCAGTTTGGCGATGGTACCGGGGATAAAGCTCTGGCCTCCAAAGCCGGGGTTCACGCTCATGAGCAACACCATGTCTGCAATGTCGATGATGCTTTCGAGCACGCAGACGGGCGTGGCGGGATTGAGCACCACGCCGGCCTTGACCCCGCGCTGCTGCAGATGAGTGAGCGTGCGGTGCAGGTGCGTGGAGGCCTCGTAGTGCACGGTGATCATATCGGCGCCGGCGTCGGCGTACCAATCGACCGTCTCGTCGGGGTTCGACACCATGAGGTGTGCGTCGACCGGCACGTCGGTGGAGCGCTTGACGGCCTTGAGGATGTCAACGCCAAAAGTGAGGTTGCCGGTAAAGTGGCCGTCCATGACGTCGAAGTGCACAAAGTCGGCACCGGCGATCTTGTCGAGGTCGCCCTTGAGGTTGGCCATATCGGCCGAAAGGACGGACGGAGCGATTTTAATGGAACCCATGTTAGTAGCCTTTCTGCGCTAATCGGTGAGTCCGTAGAACTCCTGCGATGGGATGCGGTCGGTGAGAATCTCGAGCGCCCTATCCAAAGTAACACCGTTGTAGAGCGTTTGCTCTACGGCAAAGGTGAGTGGAATGTCTACACCCAGTGAATGGGCGAGCTCGCTGACACTGCGGGCCGCAACGGCGCCCTCGACCACCATGTGCGTGCGTGCCTGGTACTCGTCGAGCGAAACGCCGTGGGCAAACTCGTAGCCAAAGGTGCGGTTGCGCGAATGCTCCGAGGTACAGGTGGCGATGAGGTCGCCCATGCCGGCAAGGCCCATGCAAGTCATGGCCTGCCCGCCGCGGGCATGCACCAGCCGGCTGATCTCGGCCAGGCCGCGCGTCATGATAAGGGCGAGTGTGTTGTCGCCCGCACCGGTACCGGCGGAGATGCCGCACACGATGGCGATAACGTTCTTCATGGCGCCGCATACCTCGACGCCGGTCATGTCCTGCGACAGATAGATGCGGAAGCCCGTGGATAGGAGCAGGTCCTTAAAGGTCTCCCCTATCTGAGGATCTTTGCTGGCGATGACGGCGGCAGAAAGTCCGCCGCGGCAGATCTCTTCGGCATGGTTGGGGCCGGAGAGCGCCGCCACGCGTGCCTCGTTGCGGATCTCGCTGGCAATGACCTCGCTCATGAGCAGGCCGGACTCGGGCTCGATGCCCTTGGTGAGGCACAGAACCGGCGTCTCGTCCGCGATGAACGGCGCCGCTTGGTGGCAGACGTCGCGCAGGTGCGTTGAAGGCACCGCAAAGATGATGGCGTCGGCGCCGTCGAGCGCCTGCGTCAGATCCGTCGTGGCGACGACGTTGCCGGGCAGCTCGTAGTCCACCAGATACCGGGGATTGCGATGCCCCCCGTTAATGCCAGCGGCCGTCTGCTCGCTATGGGCCCACATGTTCACGCGCTCGGCTCGAGCGGCGGCAAGGCCGGCGACGGCGGTTCCCCAGGAGCCGGAGCCAATCAGCGCAACATTCATGACTCTCTCCTACTTATCGTCGGGTTCGGTGACGCGCTTGGTAAACGAGAGCTTGGACTCCTTACCCGTCATGAGCTTTTTGATGTTCGCGCGATGGGCCCAAACCACGGTGATGCCGATCAGCGCCATGCAAAACTTAAGTCCTAGGCTGCTGTACGGAAAGACCGCGCAGGCGGCGATGGGAAGACCGATGGCCGCGGCAAGCGAGCCCACCGATACAAACTTGGTGATGGCGACGGCCACGATAAACATGCCCAGCAGCGAAAGTCCGATGGGCCAGTACCAGGCGAGGATGACGCCCAAGCCCACGGCGATGCCCTTGCCGCCATGGAAGTTGAGGTACGGCGAGAAGATGTGGCCCCACACCGCTGCCAGGCAGATGACGCCGAGCATCCAGTCGCCGGGGGCTCCGGGAGCCATAATGCTCGGAGGAAAGCCATAGCCCACGCCCGCGATAAGCGGACGCGCGATAAGGACGCAGATGGCGCCCTTAAGGCAGTCGAGCAGCAGCGTGAGCGCGGCCACCTTGGGGCCGGCCACGCGCAGGGCGTTGGTGGTACCGATGTTGCCGGAGCCCGCCTTGCGAATGTCCGTGTGGTTGAACACGCGGCCCAGGATCAAGCCAAACGGAATCGCTCCGATAAAGAACGAGACTACGGCGCAGATGGCGGTCAGCAGGATCGGATTATGCATCCTTTTGCTCCTTCTTCCTAAAGAAGAGTCGAATGGGCGTGCCGGAAAAATCGAAGGTCGAGCGCATACGGTTCTCCACGTAGCGCTGGTAGGTGTCGTTGACCAGGTCGCTGTGGTTGACGAAGAACGTAAACGTCGGCGGGTTGACGCCCGTCTGGGTCACGTAGTGCATGCGCAGACGACGCTTGCCGTCCACCACGGTGTGGCCGAACTCGCGCAGGTCGGTGAGGAAGGTGTTGAGACGCGAGGTGGTAATCTTTTGCGAGCGCGTCTTCTCGGCGGCGTCGACCATCGCCCAGATCTTCTCGACGCTGCGGCCGGTCAGGGCCGAAATGCGCAGGTATTGGGCCCAGGGAGCCATAACGCCCAGACGGCGGTCGATGGTCTCCATGCAGGCCTCGCGCTTGCGGTCGTCGTCGAGCAGATCCCACTTGTTGAGCAGCACCACGATGGCGCAGCCGCGCTCGATGGCAAGGCCCATGACCTTCTGATCCTGCTCGGTGACGCCCACGGAGGCGTCGACGACGAGCAGTGCCACGTCGGCACGGTCGATGGCGCGCAGGCCGCGGACCATGGAGTAGTACTCGATGTTCTCGTACACGGTGCTCTTCTTGCGAATGCCCGCGGTGTCGACCATGCGGTAGTGCTTGCCGTTGCGCTCGACGACGGTGTCGATGGCATCGCGCGTGGTGCCGGCGATGTTAGACACGATGGAACGGTCGGCGCCCAGGATGCGGTTGAACAGCGAGGACTTACCGGCGTTGGGGCGGCCGATGATGGCCACGTTGAGCGCATCGGGGAACTCGTCGGCGACCTCGTCCTCCTCCTCGGGCAACAGGGCCACGATGTCGTCGAGCAGGTCGCCCGTGCCGTGGCCGTGCAGGGCCGAGAGCGGCGTGGGCTCACCGATGCCGAGGGAATAGAACTCCCAGATGTTGTCATTCTCGCGATCGGGGTTGTCGAGCTTGTTCACCAGCAAAAAGACAGGCTTGTCGCAGCGCTTGAGCATGCGGGCGACCGACTCGTCCTCCTCGGTGACGCCGGTACGGCCGTCGACCACAAACAGGATGACGGCCGCTTCCTCGGCGGCGGCAAGAGCCTGGTCACGGATGGACGTGGCAAAGACGTCATCGCTCTTGAGCGGCTCGATACCGCCCGTGTCGACGATGGTGAACTCGCGGCCGTTCCAATCGGCTGTGTGATACGAGCGGTCGCGCGTGACGCCGCGGGACTCGTGGACGATGGCGTCCGAGGTCTGGGCCAGGCGGTTAACGAGCGTGGACTTGCCCACGTTGGGGCGTCCGACGACGGCGACGATAGGTTTCATCTGCTCTCCTTTAATGGGTAGGGTCAGCGGGAATAGTTGAATTGGCGGGCGTTATGCCAAGGATGTGCTCCAGGGTATCGAGCAGCTCATGCGGCATGGTCGATACCACATGAACCTCGGCGCCGCGACCGGTAAGGCTTGCGAGTAAATCGTCACGATGATACTCGTCAAGCGTCATACCGTCGGCGTTGAACATGAGCTTAGGCACAAAGAGCATAACCCCCGATAGGTCCTGCGGCAGCTGCTCCAAGATGTCGCAGGCGACGATGAGGCCGGTCACATCCACGTTGCCGCCAAAGTAGCGGTTTTTGATGGCCATGACGGAGCCTGCAAGGCCGTGCGGCGATTCCACAAAACGCGCCACCGTATCGCGCGCGCTGGCGCCCGAGAGGCACAGCAGGTGCTGGCTACGGGCGGCGATGACCTCGCGAACGCGGCGCAGACGCTCGGTATCGGCGGCGAGCACGTTGTCGGTCTCGTCCAGATAGGATCGGATCATGCCGATGCCGTCGTAGTACTGCGGGTAGCCGTCGTAAAAGTCGGCCTCGGGTGGCTCGATGCCGGCATCCAGGTAGAACTCGTCGCTCATCTGGAACGTGTGGCGGCCAAAGCGCTCGAAGGCGCGGTCCTGGTAGGGCCGGATCATAGCAATGGTCTCGCGTGCGAGCTCGGGCTTGTCGCTGTAGGACCAGGTAAAGCGATTCTGGTGCTTGGTAAAGCCCAGCGGCACGATGCCCAGGCTCGTGATCTGCTCGTGCTCCTCGCAAAAGCGCAGAGTCTTTTGCAGCTCCTCGCCGTCGTTCATGCCGGGGCACAACACAATCTGGGCGTGGATCTCGATGCCGGCGGCCATGATGGTCTCGAGCACGTCCATGCCGCGCTGGGCGTTGCGGCCCATCATGCGGCGGCGGACGTCGGGGCTTACGGCATGGACCGACACGTTCATGGGGCTCATGTTGCGGGCGATGACGTTTTGAACATCATCGTCGGTGAGGTTCGTGAGCGTGACAAAGTTGCCCTGCAAAAAGCTCAGGCGGTAGTCGTCATCGCGAATATAGAGCGTGGAGCGGCCGCCCTTGGGCAGCATCGTCATAAAGCAGAACACGCAGGCGTTTACACAGGTGCGCATGCCGTCGAAGATGGGGCCATCGAACTCCAAGCCCCAGTCCTCGCCGGGAAAGCGATCGAGCTCAACGGGTGTGACGGTGCCGTCGCGTGGATCGAAAACCTCCAACTCGACGGTGTCGTCGTCGGCCTCCCAGAGCCACACGATCATATCGGTCAGTTGCTCGCCGTTGACCGTGAGCACGCGCATGCCCGGCTCGATACCCACATCCCATGCGGGCGATTCGGGGCGCACGTTTTTAACGAGCGCGCCCTCACCCGGCTCGGGGTCGCGGCTGCGCCCGTAATCGGCCACCTCAGCGGCATATGCGGGTACGGTCTGGTCCATGATTAGCGGCAAAGCTCCTTGATGCGCTCGACGGCGCGTTCGATGTGTTCTTGCGGGGTGGAGGCTCCGGCGGTGATGCCGATGTGGTGAGCGTCGGTAAACCACGCGGCCTGAAGCTCGGAAGCTTCCTCGATGTGATACGTACGCTCGCAGGCGTTTGCGCAAATCTGCGCCAGGCGGCGGGTGTTGCCCGAGTTCTTGCCGCCCACCACGACCATGCAGTCGCAGCGGTTGGCAAGTGCGGCTGCTGCCTGCTGTCGCTCGCTCGTAGCGGCGCAGATGGTGTTGATCACGCGCAGTTCCTGCACGCGCGGGGTGATGGCAGCAACGACCTCGGCCAGGTTCTGCGCGGTTTGGGTGGTCTGCACGACGAGCCCCACCTTGCCCTTGAGCGGCAGCGCGTCCGCATCGGCAGCGCAACTCACGACCTGTGCGTCATCGCCGGCGTGGCCCAGGATGCCCTCAACCTCGGGGTGGCCCGGCTCGCCCACGACGAGCACGCGATAGCCCTCGCGAACCAGGCGCTCGGCCGCCACATGGACCTTCTTGACGTAGGGGCAGGTGGCATCGACCACGTCGAGGCCGCGCTCGCGAGCTGCCTCAATCACCTGCGGCACCACACCGTGCGCGCGAATGATCACGGTGCCCGATGCGGCATCGTCCAGGGTGTCGGCCAGACCGACGCCTGCCTCGGCAAGCTCGCGCACCACGATGGGGTTATGGATGAGCGGACCCAGGGTGTGGACCTGAGCGGTCTCCCCCGCCTGCGGTGCGGCCGCCAGGGCCATATCGAGCGCGCGCTGCACGCCGTAGCAGGTGCCGGCGTGGGCAGCGATTTCGATGGTTGGGGCGTCTGCCTTGCCGGACACAGCCTTGGCAGTATTCATGACATCCTCGCCCATGGCTAGAACCTACCCGGATGCTCGGCGCACAGTTCATCGCGCATGGCGTACACACGATTCATGGCCTCGGACTCAAACCATGCCAGGCGCTCCTTGCGCTTGAGCTCGGCTGGTGCATCGGAAAGCGAAATGGCCTTGCCAGCGCGGATCCAGCACTTTTTGGGGCGCATGAGCTTTTTGCCCGCAGGCGTGATATCGGACCAGCCGCAGATGGCGAGCGGGTTGACGGGCGCCTTACCCATCTGGGCGATGAGCGCAAAACCGCCGTGGACCTCGGGTTTGATCTCGCGCGAGCGGATGCGCGTGCCCTCGGGGAAGATCAGAACGTCCTCGCCGCGCTGCAGCGCATGCTGGGCGGCGCGCAGGCACTTCATGTCAGCGGTGCCGCGCTCGACGGGAATGCCGCCCACGCGGCTAAAGGCCCAGCGTACGATTTTGCTCTTGGCAAACTCGTACTTAAAGATGGGGCGAATGCGGCGGCCGCCAAAGAACAGCGCCGTCTCTACAGCCAGGAGCTCGGCCATCGAGGTGTGGTTGCAGATGACCACGCTGCCGCGGCCTTCCTGGCGCTCAAACAGCAGATCGGCGTCCTCTACCTTCCAGCGCCACATGAGCTTGGAGAAGACCCACAGGATGCCCATGACCACGGCGACGGTGCCGCGGATGAGCGCGGGGAACTCGGCGTAGGGGGCGTTGTAGTAATCCTCGGGCGTCTGCTTAAACAGGCGCATGGGCTACCTCCTTTGGTTGATGAGGTCCTCGATAATGCGGACGACCTCATCGATGGTGTGGGCGGTGGAGTCGACGTGCACCGCGTCCTCGGCGGGCACGAGCGGCGCGACCTCGCGGCTGCTATCGAGCTTATCGCGCTGCTTGAGGGCGTCGAGGGTCTCGTCGATCTCGGTCTCGAGCTGTGCGTCGCTGAGCGGCTGGGCGTCGTTTTGGTGGCGCTGCAGCACGCGGCGACGGGCGCGCTCGCGCGGGTCGGCGGTCAGGAAGACCTTGACCTGCGCGTTGGGGAACACGACGGTGCCGATGTCGCGACCCTCGGCCACGATATCGCGGTCCTCGGCGGCACGACGCTGGTGGATGAGCATGGCGGCGCGCACGCCCGGGTAGGCCGAGACCTTGGAGACGTTGGCGTCCACCTGCGGGGTGCGAATGGCAGCCGAGGCGTCCTGGCCGTCGATGGTCAGACGCGTGTCCTCGCCGGTGCCGTTAGTAAAGCGAATCTCGATCTGCTCGGCGAGGGCATCAATGGCAGCCTCGTCGTCCAGATCGATGCCGCGGTCGAGTGCGGCGAAGGTGACGGCGCGATACATGGCACCCGTGTCGAGCTTGTTAAAGCCCAGCTGGCGGGCAATCTCCTTGGCGATGGTGGACTTGCCGGAACCGGCGGGGCCGTCGATGGCGACGATCATGCAATGCTTCCTTTCGGTGGTTGACGTGCTGGTATGGGACGCGGACGCTGCGGCTCGGCGGGTTGCCTAGCTCGTGTAGCGCTCGCGGTAGGTGTTGCGCCTGGGCGCGGAGCCGTGGCTGCCGTGGTGACGCGTGCGGGTCGCGGTGTTGGTCGCCGGCGCGGCGCCGCGCTTGGAGCTGGCCTGCTTGGGCGGAATACCGCCGGCATTGAGGATCTGCACCTCGCGATCGGTGAGCTCGCGCCACGAGCCCTTGGCCACGTCCTTGAGCTCCAGGCCAGCAAAGTTGCAGCGGTGCAGGCGAATCACCGGGTGGTGAATCTTGCTCAGCATGCGCTTGACCTGGTTCTTGCGGCCTTCGCGGATGATGACCTCCACGGCGGTGGTGCCGGGTTTAACACCTTGCGGAGCCACGGCCTCGGCCTCGCGCGCGTTAATGACGCGGCAGATAGCCGGCTGGCACAGGCCGTCGTCGAGCTCGATGCCGCGGCGGAGTGGTTCCAAGTCGCGGTCGGTCAGGTGGCCGTCCACGAGCGCCTGGTAGGTCTTGTAGACGTGCTTGCTGGGGTGCAGCAGGTCCTGCGATAGGTCGCCGTCGGTGGTAAAAAGCAAAAGGCCCGTGGTGTCACGGTCCAGACGACCCACCGGGAAGAGCCCTGGAAAGCGGTCACGCGGGACCAGATCGGCCACGCAGGGGCGTTCCTGCGGGTCGCTCATGGTGGTGAGGTAGCCGGTCGGCTTGTAGAGCATCAGGTACACGGCGCCCTGGTTGAGCTTGACGGGCATGCCGTCGACCTCGATATGGTCGCGGTCGACATCGACCTTGGTGCCCAGCTCGGTCGCGATCTGGCCGTTGACGGTCACGCGGCCGGCGGTCATCAGGTCCTCCGAGCCGCGGCGGCTCGCCACGCCCGCGCGCGCCAAAAAGCGCTGCAGGCGCATGGTGTGCGGGTAGACGGGCTGGGCGCCGCCTGTGGGCGTTGTGGCGCCCTCGGCGCTTGCGATGCGCGTCTCCCCTGCTCCGTTAGTCCTCGTCATGTATATCCTCCGAGGTATCGACGGTGGCCAGCAGCTCCTCGTCGGCGGTGTCCTCAACATCGGTATCGATCAGTTCGCGCTCTTCGTCCAGATCCTCGGCCTGTTCCTCGAGCGTGGACTGAATGCTGCGGCCGCTCAGGCGCTCGCGGATAAACTGGCGCGACTGCTCGTCGGGGGCAAACTGCTCCAGATCGGGCAGGTCTCGGGTGGAACGCAGGCCGAACTTTTCCAAGAAGGCGTTGGTCGTGCCGTAGATGATGGCCTGACCGCGCTCGGGGTCGCGGCCGAGCTCGCGCACCAGGCCCTTATCCACGAGCGACGCGATGACGCCGTCGGAGTTGACGCCGCGGATGCCCTTAACAACCTCGCGCGTAACGGGCTGGTGGTAGGCGATGACGGCCAGGGTCTCAAGCGCCGCCTGCGACAGCTTTTGCGTGTCCCAGCTCAGCACGTAGGCCTCGACCACGTCGTGGTAGGCTGGGTGCGTAAACAGGCGCCAGCCTCCGGCGACCTCGCGCAGCTGAAAGCCGCGGTTGGCCTCCTCATACTCAACCTTGAGCTCGGCCAAAAGCGACGCGCATTCGCCCGGGGCGATATCCAGCGCACCTGCCAGCGCTGGTGCGCTCACGGGGTCGCTCGACACCAGCAGCAGCGCCTCGAGGGCGCCTTTGAGGCTGTTTGCCTCCAGCGTGGAAAGGGTTGACATGGTTGGTCGCTCCTATTCGGTGAGCTCGGGGCCCTCGCCGGGCACGTATGCCTCGGCGCCCTCGACGCGGTTGATTTGAATGGTTCCAAAGATCTCGTCCTGGCTCAGCGTAAGAGAGCCGCGCTTGGCGAGCTCGAGCATGGCCAGGAAGGTAACGACGAACTGCTCGGTGGTGGCGCCGCCGTCCAACAGCTCGCGGAAGGTGCAGGTTTGGTGCGCCATGGTAAAGCGGTCGACCGATGCCACCGTCAGGTCGAGCGGCACACGATGCGGTGCCACATGCTCGGCCTCCAGCAGGAAGGTCTGGCGCTTACCGTCCAGGTCGGCGCAGATGACGGCGAGGCCGCGCAGGGTAATGCCGGCCAGGTAGTCGGGCATAAGGCCCAGAAACTCGGGGTCGGGGCCGGCCACGCGCGGATGCATGCGGCTCTCGGCCTGCATACGCGCGCCGAGAGCCGCCGCCGCGCCCTTAAACTGCTTGTAGGCGATCAGGCGCTGAATCAGGACTTCGCGCAGGGCGTCTCCGTCGAGCGCGCTGAGTTCCTCAAGGTCTTCGTCGTCCTCGTCATCGTCGTCTGACTTGCGCGGGGCCTCCTGGGGCACCAGCGAGGCGGCCTTGATGTCCAAAAGGGTTGCCGCGACTAGCAAAAAGTCGCTCGCCACGTCCAGGTCCAACGCCTCGATGCGCTCGGCCTCGGCAAGGTATTGCTCGGCCACCTCGCTGATCGAGATGGCGCCGATATCAACTTTTTGGCGGGTTACCAGCTGCAGCAGCAGGTCGAACGGTCCGCTGTAGACCTGCGTCGACACGCGATACGACATCTTCGACCTCCTTTGACGGCGCCTTCGCGGCGCGGTTTGGGTGCATGTTGCGACCGTTTTACACGGCGACCTGTAAGTTTACCTTAGATGCCGGCGATTGCGAAGTTGAGCATCTGCTCAGCAAGCGGATACACGGTAACGTCGAAATAGCGGCCGATCACATCGATGCCGGTCCACATGGGCAACAGGTACAGAACCAGGATGAGGATGGGCATAGCGTATTGCTGCAGACGGTAATAGTTGTTGAGTGCCTTGCCCTTGAGGAAGGGCACGATGATCGACGAGCCATCGAGCGGCGGAATCGGGATGAGGTTAAAGAACGCGAGCGACAAGTTGACCACGATAAACGTGGCACCGAAGTTCATGATTTGGGAGGCTACGGCAAAGGACATGCTGGTGTAGAGGTTGCCGTATGTCGCGTGCATGAGGGCGGCTGCAAGACACGCGAGCGCGATGTTCGATACAGGACCGGCCGCGCTCACCAGGACCTCGTCGCGCTTGGGGTGCTTGAGGTTGTTGAGGTAGACGGGCACGGGCTTGGCGAAGGCGAACACCGGACCGCCGGCGGCAAGCATCAGCAGCGGCAAGATGACGGTGCCGAACGGGTCGATGTGGTTGAGCGGGTTGAGCGAGACGCGGCCGCGCGAGCGCGCCGTTTTGTCGCCGAGCGCCCAGGCCGCGGCGGCGTGTGCACTCTCGTGGATGACGATGCCCACGATGACGGCGACAGCGCTGGCGAGCAGGTTCATGAGGTAGCTGCTGGACATGGCGCTCCCCTAGCGGACGCGGCGCGAGGCGCGCGTGAGCAGGTAGTCGGCCACAAACAGAATGACGGCCACGATGGCGTAATCCAGGCGGAACACGCCGCCAAAGGGCGACGTGATGACGCCGTAGCCGGCGATGGCGCTCGGCAGCGCGCGCGAAAGCTCGACGACAAAGCCCACGATCTGCAGCTTGGCGGTGAGGCCGCTAAAGCACAGCAGCACGGTCATCGCGCTCATAAAGATACCGCAGATGCGACAGGCGATGGCGATGATGCTCATCGCCACGGCGGTGGCTTTACGAGAGTTCACGCGCGGTCTCCTCTTCGATCTGGGTGGAAAGCTCCAGCCATTCGTCCTCGATCTTGGGCAGCTCTTGCTTAAGCCCGTTATATTCCCCCAGCGCGGCGTTGAACTTGTCCTGATCGGCGTAAAGCTCTTCGCTTGCCATCAATTCCATAAGCTCGTCATAGCGGGCACGCTTTTTATCGAGCTCCGCCTCGATCTTCTTGAGCTGATTGCGCACGCCCTTGAGCTTTTTGTTGAGCGCGGCGCGGGCCTGGGCCTCGGCGCGCTTTTGCTCCTTGCTCTTTTTACCTTCGGCGGGCTTGGGGGCGGCGGCGCTGGGCTGGGTGGAACTAGTCGACTTGGCTGCCTTGGTCGCGGCCGGTGTGCTCTCCCCTGCTGCCTCGGCGGCGGCGCGGGCTGCGAGGTCCTCGCGCTTGTAGAGGTAGTAGTCATAGTCGCCGTCGTAGACCGTGACCTTGCCGTCGCGGATGTCGATGACGCGGTTGGCAACGGCGCGCACCAGGTGCTCGTCATGGCTGATCAGCACGATGGTGCCGGGGAAGTTTTGCAGGGCGCTCTCGAGCATATCCACCGAGTCGATGTCCAGGTGGTTGGTGGGCTCGTCCAGGCACAGGAGCGCCTCGGGCGCCACGAGCATTTTGGCCAGGGCCAGGCGCGCCTTTTCGCCGCCGGAGAGGACACGGACCTGCTTTTCGATTGCATCGTTGTCGCTAAACAGGAAGGCGCCCAGCAGGCTACGCTGCTGCGGCACCGTCCACTTGGGCGTGACGGTGTCGATCTCTTGCAGGACGGTGTTGGACTCGGTCATGCCTTCGAGCGCGTGCTGGGCATAGTAGGCCACGCCCACGTTGGTGCCCAGATCGCGGGTGCCGGTGGTGGGCGGCTCCAGGCCGGCGAGGATCTTCATGAGGGTGGACTTGCCGGCACCGTTGGGGCCGACGAGCGCCACATGCTCACCGCGGTAGAGCTTGAGGTCGATATCGCTGTAGATGTGCTTATTGCCGTAGGATTTGGAGACGCCCTCCAGGCCCACGACCATGTCGCCGGAGCGCGGCGGGTCGGGGAACTTAAAGTCAATGTGCTTGTGGCCCTCGGGCAGGATGACGAGCTCCTTTTTGATTTGCTCGATCTTGCGGATGCGCTCCTGCGCCTGGGCGGCCTTGGTGGGCTTGTAGCGGAACTTGTCAACGAAGACCTGCATGTGGGCGATGTCGCGCTCCTGCGCGGCGCGCTTGGCGCGCATCTGCTCCAGGTTGTCCTCACGCTGCTTGAGGTAGCTGCTGTAGTTGCCGGTGTAGGTGGTTACACGGCGGTTCTCGAGCGCGGCGACGTGGTCGACGCAGGCGTCCATGAAGGCGCGGTCGTGACTGACGATGAGGACGGCGCCGTCGTAGTTGGCGATAAAGCCGCGCAGCCACTGGACGCTTTCGAGGTCCAGGTGGTTGGTGGGCTCGTCCAGAAGCAGCAAGTCGGGATGGCGCAGGAAGAGCTTGGCGAGCGCGATGCGCATCTGCCAGCCGCCCGAGAACTCAGAACACGGGCGCTCAAAGTCGGTGACCTTAAAGCCCAGGCCGGACAGGATCTTGCGGGCGTTGCTCTCGAGCTCGTAGCCGCCCAGGTGCTCAAAGCGGTCTTGGACCTGGCCGTACTCGTTAAGGAGCGCGTCGACGTCCTTGCCCTGCTCGGATAGCTCGGTGATCTGGGCCTGCAGTTCGTTGGCACGCTCGCCCATGCGGCGGATTTCTTTAGCGGCGGCCATGACCTCGGCGAGGATGGTGGTGTCCTTTTGCTCCAGGTTGGTTTCCTGCTCTAGGTAGCCCACCTGGCAGTCCTTTGCGTACTGGACCTGGCCGGCGTCGGGGCTGTCGATGCCCATGATGATTTTGAGCATGGTGGTTTTGCCGGCGCCGTTGGGTCCCACGAGCGCGAAGCGCTCGCCGGGGTTGATCTGGAAGGACGCGCCGCTAAAGAGGACGCGCGCGCCGAAGCTTTTTTCGATCTTGTCGACCAGGAGGATCATGGTGCCGCCTTTGACCTTGTGTGCCTATATGAAAAAAGGCCCCAACTTGCGTTGGAGC
>URDE01000007.1:0-36843 GCA_900546525.1 uncultured Collinsella sp. | reverse complement strand
AACATACATACGGTTATGAGGATGCTGCGGGCGTCACGCCGCCGCCCTGGACGGGGCCGGCGGTGGGCCTCATGGATCTCGATGCGTTTTTTGCGAGCGTGGAGATGCTCGATCATCCCGAGTGGCGCGGCAAGCCGCTCATCGTGGGTGGCGATGCCGATTCTCGCGGCGTCGTGTCCACCTGCTCATACGAGGCGCGTCGCTTTGGCGTGCACTCCGCCATGCCCTCGGCCGAGGCACGGCGCCTCTGTCCGCAGGCCATTTGGACGCATGGGCATTTTGATCGCTACCACGAGGTCAGCGCACAGGTCATGGCGATTCTCGCCGACGAGACCCCGCGCGTTGAGCGCGTATCCATCGACGAAGCCTTTATCGATATCACACCGGGTCGCTTTGCACCCGAGGACCCGCTGCTGGTTGCGCGGCGCATAAGCGACCGCGTCGCAGCGCTGGGAGTGACCTGCTCAATTGGCGTAGGCTGCAACAAGACGGTCGCAAAGATCGCAAGCGAGCGGGACAAGCCGTTTGGGCTGACCATCGTGCGCCCCGGAACCGAGCAGCGCTTTTTGGCTGCGCTGCCGGTATCTGCCATGAGCGGCATCGGGAGATCGGCCGAGGAGCGGCTGCGCCGCATGCGCATCTACACGCTCGGCGAGCTGTCACGTACACCGGAATCCACCTTGGCCTGTATTTTTGGCATCAACGGCGAACGCATGCGCCAGCGTGCGCTGGGACTCGAACTCTCCGAAGTCACGAGCCTCGATGAAGAGCGCGAGGTCAAGTCGGTCAGCAATGAACGCACCTTTGCGAACGATTTAACTGAGCGCGGGGACATCGAAGCGGCGATTGCGCTATTGGGAGAGTCAGTGGGACGCCGCCTACGCCGCCAAGGACTAACGGGCGCCACGGTGACGCTCAAGCTCAAGTATTCGTATGGAAGCGGTCGCTCGGCACAGCGCCGGCTGCCGCATCCGACCGACGATGAGAACATCTTCGTGGCAGTGGCGCTCGAACTGCTCGACAACATCTGGCAGGAAGGCATGCATGTGCGCCTGGCGGGCATCGGCATGAGCGACTTTGACCATCAGGGCGGCATCCAGACCGACCTGTTCTGCGAAATCGACGACCGCGGAGCCCAATCGAGCGACCGTCGCGACCTCTCGCTCGCCATCGACGCCGTCCGAGACAAGTTCGGCGACACCGCCCTATCCTTCGGCCGTCAATCCCGCTTCAACGATTAGTCCCTTAGACAAAAAGAAAGCCGGGCAGCTGCAAGTAGTGCAACTGCCCGGCATACGGCAGAGGGTAGCTAAAAAAGCCCCGTCCCAAATGAGCTACTAGAGGAGGTCGAGGGGAAGCTGGGGGGCGTCGCCCCAGAGCTTTTCGAGGCGGTAGAACTCGCGCGCCTCGGGAGTGAAGACGTGGACGACAACCGAACCGTAGTCCATGAGCATCCAGGTCTTCTGCTCGCGGCCCTCGATGGAAAACGGGTGCTCGCCGCAAGCCTCGGCGACCTTCTCCTCAATCTCGTCGACAATCGAATCGACCTGGCGGTTGTTGGTGCCGGTAGCGAGAACAAAGTAGTCGCACACATCAGAAAGCTCAGTCAGGTCGAGCACCTGAACGTCCTCGCCTTTCTTGTCGTAGGCGGCCTGCGCGGCGGCGCGGGCGACATCCTCGGCGGCGACACCGCTCGCGGACAGCGAGGCGGCAGTGCGGTCGGACGTGGCAGCGAAACTCTTGTGCTCCACACCTTCAAGAATCTGCTCGTCGGTCATGGTCTCGTCGGCCATGGAATACCTCTTTCTAGACAGCCCGAGCTAGCGCAGCTGGGCGTAATGGTTGTAAATCGTAATAGCCGTGGGATAAAGATAACGCCCGGTCTGGATCACATAGACCAGACCCTGCGCAAAACAGGAGAAGAACAACTCGTCGAGCGAGGACTTCCCCACCATCTTGCGCAGCGCATGGGCATAATCACCGTGGCGGTTGGGTTCGATGGCATCGGCCACAAAGACCACCATATCGAGCGGCGTCATGTCGCAAGCGCCCACGGTGTGACGGTCGACAGCCTGAAAGACCGCCGGCGACAGCTCGGGAAAAAGCTGCGGAAGCTCATAGGCGGCAACCGGGCCATGCAAAAGCGGCGTCGCGGCAGACGGAGAGCCGGCAATCTTAATGCCGTAATGCAGAGCGCGCGTGACCAGCTCGTCGTCGGAGAGCACCTTGTCCCAGTCATGGATCAGGCCAGCGGCAGCGGCATCAAAGCGGTTGACACCGTACACCTCGGCTAGGTGCAACGCAGTCTCGGCAACCCCGAGCGAATGCACGTAGCGCTTACGCTTATCCTTCATGCGCACATCGAGCAACTCGTGGATGCGCGTCAAGAGCGCGCGCTCGTCGCCCTCAAACTGATCTTCTACCGACAACGTTCTCCCCCATCAATCAAAATCGTCTTGCCCAAGATCGGCATACAGGCCGCGTTTCCGGATATAGCCGAGCACGGACTCGCTCGTAAGATAGCGCACGCTCATGCCGCGAGCAACCCGCTTGCGAATGTTGGTCGAGCTAATCGCCAGCGCCGGAATCTGAATATAGCGCACGTCGAATGGCAGCCCCGATTCCTTAATCCGCGCCCGGGCCGTATCGATGTCAAAGCCGGGACGTGTCGCAGCAATGAAGGTCGCCAGTTCGGCAATCTCATTAGCATTGTGCCAGGTCACAATATCGATAATCGCATCGGCGCCCGTAATAAAGTAAAGCTTCACCTGTGGCGGGTAAAACTCGCGAAGGGCACGCAGCGTATCGGCTGTGTAGGTGACACCGGCACGATCGATCTCAAAGCGGCTTGCCAAAAAGGCCGGGTTCGCCGCTGTCGCGAGGACCGTCATGGCATAACGGTCCTCGGCCGGCGTCACCGGTTTGTCGAGTTTAAAGGCAGGCGAGCCCGCCGGCATAAAGAGCACGGCGTCCAAGTCGAGGGACTCACGTGCCTGCTCGGCGGTCACCAGGTGACCGTAATGGATGGGGTCAAAGGTACCGCCCATAATGCCGAGCCTAAACTCCTGCCCGTCCTCTATGGGAAGCTCGGGCAGACCGATTCCACCGCGCAGCGACATGGCTTACTCGCCCTCCGGGGTCTCGACGTCTTCCGCAGCAACAGCGTCATCGGTACCGTCAATGGCATCCACCGCGTCGACAGCCTCCAAGCTATCGTCCGCGACATCCTCGACATCAACGACCTCGACGGCGACGTCCTCGCTACCGTCCTCAAGCTCGTCCTCGAACTCCGAGAAGTCCTCGGCGCCCTCAAAGTCAAAGGCGCGCTGGCAAATGCGAACCTCGTCGCCGGCACGGCAACCGGCCTTTTCGAGCGCATCGTCAACACCCATGCGGGAAAACTTATGCTGCAGATAGATGACGGCCTCCTCATTTTCCCAGTCGGTCTGGATAACCAAGCGCTCGATGGCGCGACCGACAACGCGGAAGGCACCGGGCTCCTCCTGGACAATGTGGAAGCGCTTCTCGCGCTGCAGGCGGCGACGCTCCCACTCCTCGTCGCGCAAATCGACCGGCTCATCAGAGACCGCCAGCTCAGCGCGGAGCTTGGCCACCTGCTCGCCCACGGCAAGCATCAACGTGTTGAGACCGGCACCCGTCACAGCGGACACGGCAAAGAACATATGCCCGTCGTCGAGCGCCGCACGCTTAAGGTCGGCAATCTTGTCGGCCGTGCCCGGCGCATCGCACTTGTTGGCGACGACGATCTGCGGACGCTCCGAAAGCTCAGCGCCATACTGCTCAAGCTCACGGTTAATAATGCGATAGTCCTCAACCGGATCGCGATCCTCAAACCCGCCCGTCATGTCAACGACATGCATGATCAAGGCCGTGCGCTCAATGTGGCGCAGGAACTGATGGCCCAGGCCACGACCCTCGCTCGCGCCCTCGATGAGACCGGGGACGTCGGCAACGACGTAAGAATATTCGCCGGCACGCACCATGCCCAGATTGGGCACAAGCGTGGTAAACGGGTAGTCGGCAATCTTGGGACGGGCAGCGCTCATACGCGCGATGAGCGAGGACTTGCCGACAGAGGGAAAGCCCACAAGCGCGGCATCGGCCATGAGCTTCATCTCGAGCTCGATCCAATGCTCCTCGGCAGGCTCACCCAGTTGGGCAAACGCAGGCGCGCGGCGCACCGACGTCACAAAGTGAGTGTTGCCCAGACCGCCGGCACCACCGGGCGCCACGACAACGCGCTCACCGTCGTGCACCAGGTCGGCAATCTCGAACATCGGGGTCTGCGTCTCGGGATCGAGCTCGCGGACTACGGTGCCCATGGGGACTTTCAAAATCAGGTCCTCTCCGCTTTTGCCGTTGCGGCGGGCACCCTGGCCATGCGTTCCGCGCTCAGCACGGAAGTGATGCTTAAAGCGGTAATCGATCAGCGAGGAAAGCTGAGCGTCGGCCTGGATAACGACGTTGCCGCCACGACCGCCGTCGCCGCCATCGGGGCCGCCCTTGGGAACAAATGCCTCGCGCCTAAACGACATGCATCCGGCTCCGCCGTCGCCGCCGCAAACGTTAATTCGGCTGATATCGGTGAACTGTGACAACAGAATCGCCTCCTACAAAAAAGAGGGAGACCCTTGAATCCTAAAACTCAAGTGCCTCCCACATATGTGCTCTATGAAGGGTGAATTACGCGTTCGCGAGCGGGCGTACGCTGACCCTGTGCTTGATACCCTTGTGGAACTCAACGGTACCGTCGACCAGCGCGAACAGCGTGTCGTCCTTGCCACGGCCAACGTTCTCACCCGGGTGGATGTGCGTGCCGTGCTGACGGACGAGAATCGTGCCCGTGGTTACCGTCTGGCCGGCATAGCGCTTCGTGCCAAGGCGCTGACCGCGGGAGTCACGGCCATTACGGGAGGAACCGAGTCCTTTTTTGTGTGCCATTGTGTATACCTACTCTTTCGTTACGAGTGTAATCTACTCGGCGACGGGAGCCTCGGCAACAGCCTCAGCCTCTGCCTTGACAGCCTTCTTGGCGCGGGAGGTAGCCTGAACCTTCACGATCTTCAGCTTGGTGAGCTGCTGACGGTGACCCTTCAGACGACGATAGCGCTTGCGCTTGTGGAACTTGAAGACCAGCTGCTTCTCGCCCTTGAACTGCTCAACGATCTGAGCGGTAACCTTGGCCTTGGCCAGCTTGTCGGGATCGGTGACGATCTTCTTACCATCGTTGAGGAAGATAACCGGCAGGGTGATCTTGTCGCCCTCATTGCCCTCGATCTTCTCGACGGTGATGACATCGTCGGTGGCGACCTTGTACTGCTTGCCGCCCGTGTTAACGATTGCGTACATGTTTACTTGCCCTTCATGCATCAGTTAGTGCAACAGCCGAATATAGTAGCAGGCGATAATACCCCCGTCAACGAGTATGTGGAGCAAATCCACAAGTTCGCACAGGTATGGGGCTGACGAGTCGGCCCTCGTCGTCCTCGCATGCTTGATTCTGACGCTCGACATCGTAGGAGCAGATGGTCACGAGGTCTTGCATACCGGTGGAAACGATAGGTGCATCGACGCCCGGGGTCAAGCCCTGCAACAAAACATCAGCGGCAGAAAGCAAAATTTCCGGACGCATGGACCCCTCATTGTCGGCATGGGTGTCGAGCATGAGCACCAGATGGTCCGGGCGCTCCCCTGCCGTGAGCTCATAGCCCACCAGTGTGTGGTCAAGGTCTAGGCGCTTGCTCTTCTTACCGCGTGCGTAGTCGATGCCATGGCCTGCACGCAACGTGTCGATCGCAGCGCGCACCTCATCGGCGCTCACGGGTGCTTCGGCGTCCAAGTGTAGGTCGATACGGTACGACAGACGCGTGAGTTGCGCCGTCAGCGCCGGCGTGCGCACGTCGATGTAGGCGGCCTCGATGGGGGCCAGATCGGCCGGAGATGCCGCCGCCAGGCGCTCAAACGCCTCGCCGAGTGCAACGAACTCGGTCATAAACAGGTCATACCACTCGCAAGTCGACGACGTGCCCACCGGCAGCGCCGACGAAAAGCCCACGCGCATGTGCGGAGAGAAGCCCTGCGTCACGGCATAGGGCAGCCCCGCGCGACGCACGATGCGCTCAATGGTATGAATCACTTCGAGATGACCCAGGTACTTAAGGCGGTCGCGCTTGCCATAGCGAACGCGAAGCCTAAAGAGCGTGGGGTTGTCGGTCAGGCGCTCACTCATGCGCGATCACCCACCAATACATTCTTGGCATGGAGCGTGGGGCAGATTCCGCAACCGGTGCACGACGTGCGGGTGCAGTCGGGCGTCGTGACGCCCTCCAGCGAGCGGCGGTATTCGCGCTCGAGGAAGCCGCGCGAGCAACCGGGGCTCACGTGCTCCCAGGGCAGACGCCAGTCCAGCCCATAGGGCAGGTGCACGACCTCGTTGAGGTCGATGCCGTTTTTGGCCGCAGCCGACTTCCAGTTGTCGAGCGAGAAATGCTCCACCCAGGCGTCAAAACGCGAACCGGCACGCCAGGCATCGATGATGACCGGCGTCATGTCACGGCCGGCGCGAGACAGCGCGGCCTCGACGAGCGAGGTTTCGGCATCGTGGTAGTGCACGCGGACCGCACGGTTGCGAACGCTCGTGATGAGGAGCTTCTGACGGCGCTTGACATCGTCGTAATCGAGCTGTGGGCACCATTGGAAGGGTGTAGCGGCCTTGGGGATAAACACCGACACCGAGATGGACACCGAGATGGAGCCGCGGCGCGCCTTGGGAACCACGGAGCGGCCGAGCTCGAGCACATGGTCGGCCAGGTTAGCGATGGCCACGATATCCTCGTCGCGCTCGCCGGGAAGGCCCATCATAAAGTAGAGCTTCATGCGGTTCCAACCGGCCTCGAAGGCCGCCTTGGCCGCACGGTCCAAGTCCTCCTCGGTCACGTTCTTGTTGATGATGTCGCGCATGCGCTGACTGCCGGCCTCGGGGGCAAACGTCAGGCCGCCCTTCTTTTCGCCGGCGACCGACTCGGCCATATCCACGCCAAACGAATCCAGGCGCTGCGAGGGAATGGATACGCGAATACCCGTATCCTCCAGGCGGCGGTTGAGCCTGCCGAGCACATCGCGGATGCAGGAGTGGTCGGTGGTCGAAAGCGAGGTGAGCGACACCTCGTCATAGCCAGTCTTCTGCAGGCCCTGGATCACCGAGGAAACAATCTGGTCGGCCGAGCGCTCGCGCACCGGACGATAGGTCATACCGGCCTGGCAAAAACGGCAGCCGCGGGCACAACCGCGCAGAATCTCAATCGACAGGCGGTCGTGAACGAGCTGCGCGTAGGGCACGCACGACTGCGACAGCGGATTAGTAGCTCCAAAGTCCTCAACGACGCGCTTATAGACTACCTGCGGGACGTCCTTGCCTTCGCGCGGCACGGTGTAGCCATGCGGCGAGCAGGGCTCGTCATAGCGCACCTCATACAGAGACGGCACATAGGTACCGGCGACCGTCGCGAGCTGCTCGACAATCTGAGCGCGCGAGACGCCTTCGTCGCGCAAGCGGCGATGCAGCTGACAGATCTCGAGCAACGACTCCTCACCCTCGCCAATGAGGATGGCATCGAAGAAGGCCGCATACGGCTCGGGGTTATAGACCGAGGGACCACCGGCGACGATGATGGGATCGTCCTCGGTACGGTCGGCCGCGAGCAGCGGAATGCCGGCGAGGTCGAGCGCCTCGAGGAAGTTGGTGACGGCCATCTCGTGCGGCACATGCATGCCGACGATATCGAACGAGGCCACAGGCGCCGCGCCCTCGAGCGACAGCAGCGGAATCCCCGCCTCGCGCATGGCATCGCCCATATCGGGCCACGGCACATAGCCGCGCTCGCAGGAAATGCCCTCGGCCTGATTGAGGATGTTATAGAGAATGGCGATGCCCTGGTTGGGCAGACCGACCTCATACACGTCAGGGTAGATCATGCAGCAGCGGTAATCGGCATCGGCCTTGGAGAGCGTGCCCCACTCATGGTCGATATAGCGACTCGGCTTCTCGACCTTTGCGAGCAGGGGCTCAATCAAATGAAAACAGTCTTGGTACACAGCGCGCAAAAGAAACCCCTAAGCAGCGAGATCAGATGCGTCCTCAAAGGGACCCATGGGACGAGTAGCGCCGGCAACCGTGGTCACCAGGTCGCGGACGCGCGAGAACGTGGCGGCAGCCACCTCGTTGGCACGGCTGTAGTCGATGTCGCGTTCATACAACGACACGAGCGCACGGCCCATGCCATAGGTTCCCGCGGCGGCGGTCAGCGCCTTGACGGCAAACCCAATATGCGGCGTCTGCTTTACCAGGGCGCGGGTGACGGCGCGGAGCACCAAGCCGCCGGCAAGCACGCCCGCGACCTCATAACCGCGCTCGGGCTTAATACCGCGTCCAAAGATGGCCGCGAGCTCAAAGAGCATGCCCACCTGCGCCAGCGCCATAACGGGATAATCGGCCCCCGGCAAAAACACCAGCGCGCCCGTCGCCATATTGGTAAGCGCGCACGAGGTGATGATGCGGTTAGCGGCCGCAATACGCATAAAAGCAAAGTTCGCCGCAAAGGCCGTCTCCTTGTCCGTGCGATCGAGAATCCAGCGGGCAAGCGTCTCGAGCAGATACGTCTTATCGGTGGCCGCCACCGCGCCGAGCATGGGCGTGGACTCCTGGATAAAAGGCACCTCGACAGCAGACTCGGCCAGCACGCACACGGGGGCGCCGGCGATCACAAGCTCCTGTACAGCGCTCTCCAGCCGGTCGGATCCGCACGAAAGGACCAGCACCACGTCGGTATCGGTCTTGGGGACGATACGGTCCTCACCCAGGCGCTCAACGCGCACAATGCCAGACGTCGTCTGCGGCACGAAGGCATCGCGCACCGTCTCGACCAAAAAACGCGAGGCAGACGAATCGAGGTAGACGGACACGCGAACCGGCGTGTCGGAATCCTTCTTGGTGGTCGCGCCCATCTTAAAGACGCGGGTCAGCTTGTCCACGGGAATCTTCATAGCAAACCCCTCCAGCGGTTACGCGGCGCCCGAACGATGCCGCCATATGGATTGTACGATACCCACCGTCAGCAACTGGATCATCATCGAGGACGAACCGAAGCTAATGAACGGCAGCGGAATACCGGTAATCGGCATCATGCCGATGCACATGCCGATGTTCTCGAAGGTCTGGAATGCCCACATGCCGACGATACCCACGCATGACAAGCGTAGGAACAGAGACTCGCACTTAAAGGCAACGCGGATCGTCGAGAAAATCAGCAGCACGTAGAGGCACAGGAGCAAAAAGGAGCCGCAGAAGCCAAAGGTCTCGGACAAAAAGGCAAAGACGAAGTCGGTATGGAACTCGGGCAGAAAGCCACCGGCAGACTGCGTCGCATGACCCAGCCCTTTACCGAAAAAGCCACCCGATCCAACCGCGATGAGCGATTGCTGCAAGTTGTAAGCATCGTCCGAATCGGCATTATCGGGGTCGATAAAGACGGTCAGTCGGTTCATCTGGTACTGCTTGATCAAAACGTCGTGGCCCAAAAGAGAATCGAGCACCGAATCGAGCGCCAGGATGAGCGCCACCAAACCCACGAGCAGAGCCAAGGTCGACAGCACCCATTCGCGGCGCGCACCGCTCATGCAGATCACAACGGCACCCGACACCAACACGACCAGGCCCGAACCCAGGTCGCCCATGGCGACGACGGCCAAAAACGGAACGGAGAGCATGCCGCAGAGCTTAATGTAGTCGCGGGCGGTATCGATGCGGCCGTTGTACTGCGAACCAAGCGTGGCGATAAAGAAGATCGTGATGAGCTTGGCGAGCTCGACCGGCTGGAAGGTAAGACCGATACCTGGAATCTTAATCCAGCCCGTCATTCCTAAGCCGCCCGTATAGGACAGCCCCGGAATCTTGGGCGAGAAAATCACAATGAGGTCGATGACGAGCAGCGCCGTCGAGAAGTTAGAGATGCCGCGCAGATCGGTACGCCAGACGAGCACCGCAAGCACCGCACCGATGCCGATGCCCAACAGGTGGCGCGAGAATGAGGCGTCGGCCTTAAACTGCGAGGCCGACCAAATGATGATGGCGCCATAGGCTACGAGCGCCAAGGCTGCCAGCAGCACGCCGATGTGCACCTTCTGGCGAAACGTGCCGCGCGAGGCCGAAAGCTGCTTGTTGACACGGTCCAGGCTGCTGCGGGAACCGGATTTGGTTGAGCGGAACAGGTCCGCCGGCGAAAAGTTCATCGCAACCTCCTATCGAACCGAGGAATCGCCCGTGGCAGAAGATGTGTCGGGCTCATCATAGATGGCACCAAGGACATCGCGCACGACGTGCAGCGCGGTATCGGAGCCACCACCGCCCTGTTCCAAGACAGTGACAATCACGTACTTGGGCTCATCGGCCGGCGCGTAGGCGCAAAACCACGCGTAATCGTCCTCGCCGCTCTTCTCGCCCGTGCCGGACTTGCCGTAGACCGTAGGGGTCAAGGAGTTAAAGTGCGCGGCGGTCGAAGTCGACGCCGAATAAATCACATCGTGCATGCCGTTGCGGACCAGCGCCAGGTCGGCATCGCTATTGATGTGGGCCTCCAGGCGCTTCTTTTTGCCCTTACCGTTGTACTTATAGGCATCGCCGTCGCCATCGCGCGACACCGCCGACAAGAAGACGTGGGGCACATACTGCTTGCCGCCGTTGGCGAGGCCCATGTAAGCGCAGGCCATCTGCAGCGGGGTCACCAAAATGTCGCCCTGGCCGATAGCGATGTTAGTCATATCGCCGGCGTTCCACTTGCGGTCCTCGGCCGAGGCGTCGGTAAAGTACGACTCTTTCCACTTGGCGTCGGGAATGCGGCCCGTTCCCTCGCTTGGCAGATCGATGCCGCAGGTCTTGCCCAGGCCCCAACGGCGAAAGACCTCCTGCAGGCCCTCGGGATGCTGGTCGTTGTAGAAAAACGCCTTGCCCATATCGTAGAACACGGGGTCGCACGAGTTGGCAATGCCCGATTGCAGCGTCATAGTGCCGTGACCGGAATGCAGCCAGCAGTACTTACCCCATGACTTGCCCAGGCCCGTCCAATAGCCTGTGCAGTTCGTAGTCTGACCAGAGGTATAGGTTCCAAACTCAAGACCGGCCAGAGCCGAGAGCGGCTTGATGGTCGAAGCCGACATATACTGGCCGCTAATGGCGCGGTTGAGCAGCGGATGCGAACCCTTGTCGTCGTTGAGCTCGGTCCACACGTCGTTGGAAACGCCGCCGATGAACACCGACGGATCAAACTTGGGCTCGCTCGCCATGCCCAGAATCTCACCATTGTTGGGATCGAGGCACACCACGGCGCCGTTGCCGGCATCGCTATGGCCCGTGGTCTTGGCAAGCTCAATGGCATTCGCCAGAGCCGTCTCGCAAGCCTGTTGAATCTTAAGATCGAGCGTAAGCTTAATGTCAGAACCGGCCTTAGCGGGAACGGCGCCGGCTTGACCGGTCACGTTGCCCGAGGCGTCAACTTTCACGGTCTGCTCACCACGAATGCCCTGCAGCAGATTTTCGTAGTAAATCTCTACGCCCGCCTGGCCCACAATATCACCCGATTGATACGAGATCTGACCAGCCGCGTTATCGTTGCCGTCCGACGACTTCTTATTCTGCGTCTCGAGCTGCTCGGAGGTAATGGTGCCGGTATAGCCCAAGATATGGCAGGCGGTCTCACCATACGGGTACTGGCGCTCGGTGCGCTCGGCAATCTTCACGCCGGGAAACTCACCGGCGTGCTCCTGAATGTAGGCGACAGTAGAGCGGCGCACGTCAGTCGCGATCGTATGCAGGCTCTGCGCGCCTTCGGAATTGTCTTGGATGTTGCGCAGCACCGCGATATACGGCATGCCGAGCACGTTGGCAAGATGACGCACCAGTACCTTGTCGTCGGCAAGGTCACGATAGGCGACGACGGCAAGCGAGGGGCGATTTTGCACCAGCGCGACGCCGTTGCGGTCCAAGATGCGGCCACGCACGGCAGGCGTGGTAACGGTACGGGTCTGATTGCTCTTGGCCTGCTTGTCGTAGTAGTCCGACGAGACCATCTGCATGCCCCACAGCTTAACGGCAAGCGCGGCAAACATCGCACCCACGCCCGCGGTGAGGATGGAAAAGCGGCCCTTGAAGGCCGTAGCGGCCGTATTGCCCTCGCCCTCGGTGGCGCGCGGGGCCGTTCCGTGCTGCGTGTCGTAGGTAAAGCGGGAGTCGCCGCGGCGCATGATGACCAGCGCGACCACAATGGCCACGACCAGCACGATGCCAGCGACAACAACCGTCAACTGGGAAGACATCTACAGACCTCCCCTATTTGAGCTTACGGGTCTTGGGCTTAAAGCGCATACCCGTCTGACGCCCACCGCGCGCGGAGAACCCATAGCCAGACTGCGGCGCGACGCCGGACATCAAAAACGGAACGGCGACCAGACCGGTCAGAATCGAGGACGGCAGGGCGTGTCCAAAGATCGCCACGACAAAACTCGATTCCAGTCCCATAAACAGCAAGATAATGCTGTAGATCACGTTAATGGCAATCGCAAAGGCGCCCACCGTGATGCCGCGAGCGCTCGGGGTGCCGCCCGTCTGACCGGCGGCACTGTGTGTCAGGGCAAAGCTGCCCACTGTCAGCAACAGCGACATCACGCCCACCGGCACGGCTGCCGACAGGTCGTAGAACAGGCCACTGCAAAAACCGCAGATGACGGCCCGCGTGGGATCGCCCGAAAACACACTCAGGCACACCAGGATAATCATAAAGTTGACGCGACCGCCCGCGATGGAGATCTGCGGCGCCAAGCCCGCCTGCAGCAGGACGCAGACAATGGCGGCAATCGCAAACGTGCGGGAGCCAGTCCCCTGTTCGTGTAGATCCATGGACATGCCTCCCTATTCGCTCGAGCCCGAATCAGTCGTGTCGGACGCATCAGAGTTTTCATCCGAGCTTTCATCTTTGGACTTGGTGGCCGCATCGCGCGAGGTGCCCTGCGGCGTACTGTTGGCGCTGCTCACATCCTCGTCCGAAGCCGACTGCTCATCGGTCAGCGACGTAATGACCAGCACTTCCTCGTTGTTTTCGGCCGTTGTCTGGGCGCGCACGAGGATGGTGTAGTACACATCGTTGGCAGACTTCTCCACCGACGAGACCGTACCGAGCGGCAGGCCCTTGGGGAATACGCCGCCGATGCCCGAGGTCACGATGATGTCGCCCACCTTCACGTCGGAATCGACACTCACGTGCTCCAGGCGCAGGGTACCGTCGGGCTGCCCCTGCAGCATACCCTGAGCGCGCGTATCCTGCACCATAGCGGACACGCCCGAGTTCTCATCACTAATCAGGCGGACGGTGGAGGTCTTGGCCGAAACCTCGATAATCTGACCGATGACACCGGCAGAACTCGTCACGGGCATGTTGATGGTAAGACCGTCGGCAGAGCCTTTGTCGATGGTAACGGTCGAGGTCCAGGCATCGCCCGACGCGCCGACAATGCGAGCCGCGGTGGACTTGAGGTTGTAGGTCGACTGAAGACCGACCAGGCTCTCGAGTCGCTCGGCGGTCTTTTGAGCCTCGGAGAGCTCAGCAACCTTTGACGTCAGGACCTCGTTTTGCTTCTTAAGCTCGTCGAGGGTGTCTTGCGAAGCCGTAAGGTTTGAGAACACGTTTCCGATTGCGTTAAAGGGCGCGGCGACAGCCGAGCCCACAAAACGCACCGGCGAGGTAATCGTCGTCACGCCCGAACGCACGGCATGAATCGGTCCCGCCTCGCCCTCGCGAATGTAAAACGTGAGCAGCAGCACCGAAATTACGCTGAAAACAATCAACGGGCGCATACCCGTTGATTGTCGCTTGGTATTCAGATTTGAAGAGAAACCCGAAGATCGTGCCAAATGGAATCCACCTTTTGGAAATTAAGCATTGGTCTGGACGAAGCCACCGTCAAACGCGTTGGCCTCGAGCACGCGGGCGCAGCCGTTGACGACGTTGTCGAGCGCCGTAGGGCTGACGTTGACCGAAACGCCGGTCTCGTCGCGCAGACGCACGTCGAGGCCGCGCAGCAGCGCACCGCCGCCGGTCAACAGGATGCCGTAGTACATAAGATCCGAGGCAAGATCGGGCGGCGTGGCGTCGAGGGCGTCCTTGACGGCCTTGGCCATCTCGTCGAGCGGCTTGTTGAGCGCGCGACGAATCTCCTCGCTCTCGATGCGCACGGTCTTGGGCAGGCCCGTGATCACGTCGCGGCCGTTGACCTCGACGTCGAGCTCGTCCTTGAGCGGCACGGCAGAACCGACCTTGATCTTGATGTCCTCGGCCGTGCGCTCGCCGATAGCCAGGTTATAAGCATCGCGAACGTGGGTAAGGATAGCCTGGTCAAACTCGTCACCGGCAATGCGGATGGACTGCGACACGACGATACCACCCATGGCGATAACGGCGACCTCGGTGGTACCGCCACCGATATCGATGACCATGGAGCCGGTGGGCTCCTCGACAGGCAGATCGGCGCCGATGGCAGCGGCCATGGGCTCCTCGATCAGGTATGCCTGGCGGGCACCGGCCTGGATCGTAGCCTCAAAAACGGCACGCTTCTCGACCGACGTGACGCCGGAGGGGACGCAGACGACAACGCGCGGACGCGGGGTCCACGGATAGCGCTTCTCGGACGCCTTGTCGATAAAATAGCGAAGCATGGCTTCGGTAACGTCAAAGTCGGCGATAACGCCGTCCTTAAGGGGACGCACAGCCACAATGTTGCCGGGCGTACGGCCAAGCATGCGCTTTGCCTCGATACCGACAGCCAGGATGCGCTCATCGTTCTTGTCGATGGCGACAACGGAGGGCTCGCGAATGACGATGCCCTTGCCGCGCACGGAGACAAGCGTGTTGGCGGTGCCGAGGTCGATGGCAAGATCGCCCGCATAGCTACCGAAGAACATATCCATCAAAGAAAACAACGCAACTCCTGATGTGTTGGATGATTGCTGGAAAACTACTAGCCCATCATACTAGCGCAAGCCCGGCACCTCACTTGCGGTGAAGCACCGGGCAGCGCCAAATCTCATAAGGTCACTACTGGTTGTCAGCGGCCGAGAGATCGATGTCGAGCGAGGAGACGGCCCAACCGATATGGTTGTCGGAGCGCACGAACTTGACGGTGTACTCCTGCTCGCCGCCCTTGGACAGCGACGCCTTGACCTTGGCGGTGGTCTCGGTCATAGACTGGTCCATGCCCTCGATGGAGACGGTGGCGCCCTGCGGGATCGAGGAAACAATCATCGCCTTGGCGTCCTCGGACAGGCTGGAGGCCAGGCAGGACTCGGCCTTGGCGGTATCGCCATCACCTGCGGCCTGGAACAGGTCGGAGACAACAGACTCCTGCGAGGGGAAGCCCAGGCCGCGCGTGTAGGCAAAGCCAAGACCGCCTGCGGCAAGGACAATCAGCAGAAGCAGCACCAAGAAGACCTTGAGGCCCGTGTGGCGATGGCGACGACGGACCTTGGCCTCCTTGCGGTCCTGCTGAACCATCTCGGACTCGGACAGGGTGAAGAAGCCGGTGTCCGAGGGGTCGGGCATAAACTGACCGGTAGCACCCGTGGGGTCGAGCGGGTCGACGGCGGGAGCATCCATCGCGGGAGCCGGCGCCGTGGCCATGGCCGTCTGGGCCGAAAGCGCAGCGAGGGAATCGTGCACGCGGGCAAGCTCGTCGGACTGCTCGGGCGTAAGCTGGTAGATGCCGTCGGCAGTGGCGGCGTTAAAGGCATCGAGCGCGTCAGAGGGACGACCGGCGGCGGAAAGCGCCTCGCCCATACCGGCGTTAAGCGCACGCGTGTCGTCGCGCGGACCGGCAAAGTCGATGGCCGTGCGGTAGGTCTCTACGGCGTCTGCCGGACGGCCGAGCTTAATGAAGCAACGACCGAGCTCGCCGAGTGCGGCGGCAGGAGCCGGGTTGGCACCATCGATGGCGGCCTGACGGAAGGCAGTACCGGCGTTGGCATAGTCGCCCGACTGGAACAGCGCGTTGCCCAGACCCAGGTAGGCCTTAAACGGCGTGGCATAGGATGCATCCTGCGTTGCGGCAGAGAACGCCTGGGCTGCAGTCACATAGTCACCCACGGCAGCAAGCGCCTTGCCGCGGTTGGTGAGCAGCGCGCCGCGCTTGCCATAGGTACCGTCGTTAAGGGCGGCGGCGTAAGCCTCGGCGGCCTCGGCATACATGCCCAGGTGCATCAAGGCGTTGCCGCGCAGATGGTCGGCCTCGCCCATAATCTCACCGGGGGTCTTTGCCGCACCGAGCATCTGGGCGGCAGCGGAATAATCACCCGCGCGATAAGCGGCGCGGCCCTGTTGGATCAGCTGGCTATTCAAGGAAGTCCCCTTTACTCGTGAACGATCTCGACATGGACGATCTCGTCACCGGCACGCAGCTGCGAGATGACGTCGAGGCCCTCGACCGTGGTGCCAAAGACGGTATAGCCGGAGTCGAGGTTGTGCTGGGCACCCAGGCAGAAGTAGAACTGCGAACCTGCGGAATCGGGATCCATGGAACGTGCCATGGCAAGCGCGCCGTCGACGTGGCTGTTACGCGGGTTGGTAGCGAACTCGCCCTTGATGCAGTAGCCGGGGCCACCGGTACCGGGCATGCCGTCGGGGCCCTCAAGGCCGGCGGCGACATCGGCGCCGGACATATCGCGGGTATTGGGGTCGCCGCCCTGGATCACAAAACCGGGCACATAGCGATGGAACTTAAGGCCGTCGTAAAAACCCATCGTGGAAAGCTCGCAGAAGTTCGCCACGTGGATGGGGGCGCCCTCGCCGTCAAACTTGACCTTGATGGTGCCCTTCGACGTCTCGATCACCGCGCACTCATCGCCGGCAAGCTGATACTCGGGCGTGTAGAGCTCTTTCTTAAAACCAAACATGTGGTTCCTTCCTCGTGCGTTTAAAGCATATTTGGTCAAATTGTAGCAATAAGCACGGGCTTCCATCAATTGCGCACGCAGGTTATGCCGCCGGAGGGCAACAAATTACGAACGTTGCTGCGGTCTCCAAGCGCTCACGTTGGCGTCGTACTGGTTAAGCGCGCTGTTGCCGCCTTGTGCGATGGGCGCCAGGATCTCGCTCTGACGGGCGCTCAGCGACTCGCCGTCGGGAATGGACAGCGAGATATCCCAGCTCTGGCAGATTACGTCGACACGCTCGTACATCCACTTGGCAAGCTGCTTTAGATGATCGATGTCCTCCGCATAGACGGTGTCGTCCTGAACCTTGAGGTTATTGAGCTCATCCTGGGTCTTTTTAATCTGATCGCGCAGGGCATAAGCGCTCTGCGACAGCTCCTGGCGGGTGGAGAGCGGCGTACGCAGATAGCCGTTATTAAACGAATCGATGACCTCGCCGATCTGATCATCGTCGCTGTACGACACGATGGTCTGGTACAGGCCGTCGAGCCTGGCGTAGAGCTGGTCGTCGGTTAAGACGGTCTCCTCCTGAACGACCTCGGACGCATCCTCTTGCTTGGACTCTTTCTCGGTGGCCTCGCCCTTTTGGCGCGACGGGAAGGTGGTCTTGGCGGCCTGGCCAAACTGGTCGTAGAAGCCGGGCATGACGCCCATAGGATCGGCAGTCACAAACCAATACGCACCACCGCACACGGCGGCGAGCACCGCGATGACGATAAGCGGTTTGGGGATATGGCGCTTGTGCTTGTGATAGGCATCCTCGTCGGGATGGACCTTGCGCTTGGCCTTTTGCTTTTTGGGCTGGACATCATCGCGCAGGGACACCGGTGTGGGGATATCGACCTTGGGGATGCCAAAGTCCTTATCGAAGGCAGGCAGCACGCAGGTCTCGTTGGGATCGGCGGCATCCGAGAGCACCGCGGCGGCAGAGGCCGGCGCATGGGGCACCTCGGTATCGATCTGCTCCTGCGTCAAGCGCGGAAAGCCGGCCGTACGGCCTGCTGCCAGATCGGATGCAGCCGCGTCTTTGGAAAGGATACCCGGGGCGGGGCGCCCGCACTTGGGACAGGTGCGATCATGCGGGGACAGGCGTGCGCCACAACCATCGCAGAATACGAACTCGGTATGCTCGGGACCGTCGCCCGGACCAACGTATGCGTTGCAATAGGGGCAGAACGAGGCGCCGTCCTCTATGGTCTTAAGGCAATGCGGGCAGATCACGGCTTCCTCTTTTCGGAGCAATTCATACAGTCGAGGTTAGAGCATAACATCGCCACGCCCCCACAGGAGCAAGGCACCAATTCAACATCGCCAGGGTAGTCTTTGTGGAGGGATGATTTTTCTGGGACGGGGATTAGAAAATCATCCCCCGGGCGGCTGAAGCTAGGCTTTATTTGCGGGCTTTTTCTTCTTGCTCGGCATCGAGACCTTAATGCCCTGGGCGGACTTGGTCACACGCGAGCGAGTGACGCCCGTGCCCTTCTTTTTCTTGGGCTGGGCCTTTTCCACACCCTCGAGCGCACGAACCTCGGCCTCGCGAGCGGTGCGCTCCTCACGGCGCTGCGCCATATCGGCGGCGACGCGCTTGGCAAAACGCTGGGCAGTTGAGCCCGTCGAGCTCACCTTGCCGCCACCACGACCCAGACGGACGCGAACGCCACGGCCAAAGCCGGTGGCAGCATGGCGACGACGCGGCTTAAGCGAATCCATCATCGTGGCGAGCTTAAAGAACACCGTGCAGGTAAAGACGACGATCGCCAGCAAGATAACGGCCTCGCCCATCGACAGGTTGGCGATGGACAGCAGCTGCGGGAATCCGATAACACCCGCCAGGATGCCGACGACGACAAACACAAAAAGCACCACACGCAAGGGCGTAAGCGGCTGCGAGATACGCCAGATCAGGCTCACGCTCGCCGCACACGACGTAAGCAGGCACATGGTCGAAAGCGTGAGCTGGTTAAAGCCAAACACGCGCGCTACAAAGATATCGAGCGCCGCAGCCATAATAACCGCCAGTGACGCCGGCAACGCACGCTTGAGCACGTTGGTCAAGAATGACCCCTTCACGCGGGCGTTGTTGGGCTCCAAACCCAGCACAAAGCCCGGCGCGCCGATGCAGAAGAAGTTGATGAGTGTCATCTGAATCGGCTCGAAGGGATACGGCGGAAACGCGATGCACAGCGCCGCCAGGCCCATCGAGAGCAGCGTCTTAGTCAAGAACAGCGCCGCAGAGCGCTGCAGGTTGTTGATGGAGCGACGGCCCTCAGCCACCACGGCGGGCATCGAGGCAAAATCGTTGTCGACCAGCACGATTTCGGCCACGTTGCGCGCGGCATCGGAACCGGCGGCCATGGCCACGGAGCAGTCGGCCTCCTTGAGCGCCAGCACGTCGTTGACGCCGTCGCCCGTCATGACAACGGTATGGTCGCGACGCTTGAGCGCCTGCACGAGTTCGCGCTTTTGCTGCGGCGTCACGCGACCAAAGACGTGATAGCGGTCCACCGCCGCATCAATCTTGGACGGCGTATCAAGCGTCGTGGCGTCGACGTAGGCATCGGCCCCCGGAACGCCCACCACGCGCGCGATCGATGACACCGTGCGCGGGTCGTCGCCGCTGATCACGTTGAGGGTCACACCCTGCTCGTTAAAGTAGCCGATGGTCTCGGCAGCCGAGGTACGGATCTCGTCGCGAATGGTCACAAAGCCCACGGGCTCGGCCTCGCCCGCCATATCGCCGTCGGGCGTAAAGCCGTCCACACGGGCCACAACAAGCACGCGGCAGGTGTCGGCAAGCTCGGCCACACGATTCTCGACCTGCGCAAAGACGCGCTCCGAAAGCACAAATTGCGCTGCGCCCATCACATAGGAGCCCTGCGCAAACGAGGCGCCGCTCCACTTTTTGGACGACGAGAACGGAATGACCGCCAGCGGCTCGGAAACCTCGACCGGGCGGTCAGCGTAATAGTTGAGCAGCGCCTGACAGGTCTCGTTGGCGTCTGCCGAGGTGGCACGCGCCACGTTGGCGAGCGCAAAATCGAGGACCGTGGTCTCTACGGGGACAGCTGCCTCGTCCGAGTCCGCGCCAAAGCCAACGCCCTCAACAGGCAGCGGATAGGTGCCCTCGACCTCCATGCGACCCGACGTAATGGTGCCCGTCTTGTCCAGGCACAGCACGTCGACGCGCGCGAGCGTCTCGATACAGTAGAGCTGCTGCGCGAGTACCTTGCGGCGCGCCAGACGCACCGTGGCGATGGCAAGCACCGACGAAGTCAGCAGCACCAGGCCCTGCGGAATCATGCCCAAAAGAGCGCCCACCGTAGACAGCAGCGCCGACGAAGGCACGCGACCGGCAAGCAGCTCGGAAAAACACCACGAAAGCGCGCTATCGCCCGGCGTACCGGCGGCATCCCACAGCTCGCTCACGCTCGAGGAAAAAAGCGCCAGACCAAGCGGGATCATGATAATGCTCGCAAAGCGCACGATGGCGTTGAGCGCATTCATGATCTCGGAATTGACCTTTTTGACGTACTTGGCCTCGTTGTTGATCTTGGCCACGTAGTTGTCGGCGCCAACATGGATCACGCGGGCGCGCAGCAGGCCCGAGTCGATAAAGCTGCCGCTCATGAGCTCGGAGCCGGGCTGCTTTTTGATGAGATCGCTCTCGCCCGTCAGCAGGCTCTCGTTCACGAGTGCCTCGCCCGAAACCACCACGGCGTCGGCCGGAATCTGGTCACCGCGCCCCAAGCGGATGATGTCATCGAGCACGATCTGGTCCAAGTCGAGCTCCACCTCGGCACCGTCGCGCACCGCGATGGCCTTCTTAGAGGTCAGCAGCGTAAGCTTATCGACCATCTTCTTGGAGCGCATGGACTGGATGACGCCGATAGCGGTATTCAAAAACACCACGAACAGGAACGTGAGGTTCTTGAACGATCCGGTCAGCAACACCAAAATCGCCAAGACAGCGTTGATCAAGTTAAACAGCGTGCAGAGGTTCTCGATGATGAGCTCTTTGACCGATTTGGTCTTAAGCTCCATGTTGCGGTTGATCTTACCGGAGGCGATGCGCTCCTCGACCTCGGCGGTCGAAAGCCCGCGCTCGATATCCGTTGCTGCCATACCACGTCCCATCACGTCGCGTCGGTATAAGAAAACCGCCCGGACCATGCGAGGTTCGGACGGTCTTACGTTCGATGGTGCCCCATGTTGGATTCGAACCAACGGCCTTCTGCTCCGGAGGCAGACGCTCTAATCCCCTGAGCTAATAGGGCGAACGGTTGGCATTATACCCAAGTGCGCCACGGGCTAACAAAAGAATAGAAAAAGCTTTGCAATTACGTGGGAGACACGGCGCAGAGGCTCACTTTAGAACGCAAAAGTGAAACAATTAGTATAAACTCTCATGCACATATATAACGGCTCGCGATGCGGGCCGTTTTTGCAAGAGCTATCCATCGAGGTGAGAGGCACACCATGATTGCGATTTTAAAGCAGAGCGCCAGCGACGAGGCCGTCGGCCATATCGTCAGCTGGATTGAGAAGAAGGGTCTCAAGACCGACGTCTCGCGCGGCGAGAACGAGACCATCATCGGCCTAGTGGGCGATACGACCAAGATCGACCCGTTCCTGCTCGAGTCCATGGATGTCGTCGAGCGCGTGCAGCGCGTCTCCGAGCCCTTTAAGCGTGCCAACCGCAAGTTCCACCCCGAGGACTCCGTCATCGACTGCGGCCACGGCGTCAAGATCGGCGGCGACCAGATCCAGGTCATCGCCGGACCCTGCTCCGTCGAGGGCGAAAACCTCATTCGCATCGCACGCCGCGTAAAGGCCGCCGGCGCCACGATGCTGCGCGGTGGCGCCTACAAGCCCCGCACCTCCCCTTACGCCTACCAGGGCATGGGCCCCGCCGGCCTGGACCTGCTATGCGAGGCATCCGCCGAGCTCGACATGCCGATCGTCACCGAGATCATGGACCCGCGCGACGTGCAGGTCTTCTTGGATAAGAAGATCGACGTCATGCAGATCGGCGCCCGCAACGCGCAGAACTTCCCCCTGCTCAAGGAGGTCGGAAAGACCAAGACCCCGGTCCTGCTCAAGCGTGGCATGTCCGGCACTGTCGACGAGCTGCTCATGGCTGCCGAGTACATCATGAGCGAGGGCAACGACAACGTCATCCTGTGCGAGCGCGGCATTCGCACCTTCGAGACCCGCACCCGCAACACCTTCGACCTCAACGCCGTGCCGGTGCTGCACCACCTGTCGCACCTGCCCGTCGTCGCCGACCCCAGCCACGCCACCGGCTACACCCGCTATGTCGAGCCCATGGCGCTCGCCGCGACTGCCTGCGGCGCCAACGGTCTGGAGATCGAGGTCCACGACGACCCGAGCCACGCTTGGTCCGACGGTGCTCAGGCCCTCACCCCCGACCAGTTCGACGACACCATGCGCCGCATCCGCGCCATCCGCGAGGTCGTCTGCCAAGAGACCGTTCAGGAGTAACCCATGGGTACGGTGAGAAACGCACGCGTCAACCAGGGTGGACCCAAGTGCGCCGGCATCGTGGGCTTGGGTCTGATCGGCGGCAGCTTTGCCCGCGGCTATGCGCAGGCGGGCGTTCGCGTGCTTGCCTGGGACCCCGACGATGACGTGATGACGGCCGCCAGCATGGGTACCGTCGCCGGCGAGCTCAACGACGAGACGCTCGGCGAATGCGACATCATCGTCCTTGCCTGCTATCCCGAGGCATGCATCGAGTGGCTCGAGGCCCACGCCCAGGCTCTCGCCGACGCCACCGACACCGAAGCCATCATGGGCCCCGTGGTGATCGACACCGTGGGCGTGAAAGGCATTGTGTGCGAGCGTGCCTTTGAGCTCGCACGAGAGCACGGCTTCTACTTTGTGGGCGCACACCCCATGGCGGGCACCCAGTTCTCGGGCTACGCGCACTCCCGCGCCGACTTGTTCCAGGGCGCACCGCTCGTGCTCGTTCCGCCTGCGGTAGACGATGCCCTTAAGCTGGAGCTCTTGGGCCAGGTGCGCGAGATGGTGCGTCCCTTGGGGTTTGGCAAGTTCAGCGTGACCACCGCCGCCGAGCACGACCGCGTGATCGCATTTACGAGCCAGCTCGCACACGTGGTGTCCAACGCCTACGTAAAGAGCCCCACCGCCCAGGTCCACCACGGCTTTTCAGCCGGTAGCTACCGCGACCTCACGCGCGTGGCACACCTCAACCCGCAGATGTGGTCCGAGCTCATGATTGACGACGCCGACGCTCTCGCCTTCGAGATCGACCATCTGATCGATTCGCTCGGCGCCTACAGCCGTGCGCTCATGAACCGCGACCAGCGTTATCTTGAGAATCTCCTTGCCGAGGGCGATCGCATCAAGCGCGCACTCGACGACGAGAGCGCCCACTAAACCACCCATCACGCCAGGTCGAAAGGACCATAGCTTATGGCGATTACCATCGATATCGACACCGCACGCCCCTACCAGGTACACGTGGGCACGTTTTTGCTGGAGCAGGCAGGGCCACTCGTTCGCGCCACCGCCGGAGGCACCCGCGCCGTCATCGTGACGGACACCAACGTGGGCCCGCTCTACCAGATGCCCGTTAAGCAGAGCCTGGAGGCGTCAGGCTATGAGGTAAGCATTTGCACCTTCGAGGCCGGCGAGGCACACAAGCGCGCCGAGACCTACGTTGCCATTCTTGAGTTTGTGGCCGAACACGAGCTTTCGCGCTCCGACGTGATCGTGGCGCTCGGCGGCGGCGTCGTGGGCGACGTAGCCGGCTTTGTGGCCGCCACTTACATGCGCGGCTGCAAGTTTGTGCAGATCCCCACGAGCCTGCTCGCCATGGTGGATTCGTCGGTCGGCGGCAAGACGGCCATCGACCTGGCAGCCGGCAAAAACCTGGCCGGCGCCTTTTGGCAGCCAAGCGTGGTTATCGCCGACGTGGGATGCCTGGCCACCCTCACACCCGAGCAGTTCGCCGACGGCTGCGGCGAGGTCGTCAAGCACGCCGTCATTGCCGATCCGGAGCTTTTCGCCGAACTGGAGAAAACCCCGCTCACGCTGAAGCTGCTCAACCAGGACGTGGCCCGCGTGGCGCTCATCATCGTCCGCAACATCGACATCAAGCGCGCCGTGGTCGTTGACGATGAACGCGAGACCAACCAGCGCAAGCTCCTCAACTTTGGACACAGCGCCGGACACGCCGTCGAGGCCTGCGAGCACTTTGAGCTGGGACACGGCAACTGCGTGTCGATCGGCATGGGCATCATCACGCGTGCCGCAGCCCTGCACGGCATTTGCGATGCCGAGCTGCCCGGTCGCATCGAGGAGCTCTGCGCGCGCCATGGCCTCAAGACCCGCTGTGAGCTTTCGGCCGACGCCATCTTTGCCGAGGCGCTGCACGACAAAAAACGCGCCGGTGACACCATCGACCTGGTGATTCCGCACGGAATTGGCCGCTGCAGCATCGACCGCACGCCGCTTTCCACCTTCCATGATTTAATTGCCGAGGGCCTCGGCCAGAAGGGAGACGCATCCGCATGCTAGCCCGCATCACCCCCTCCCCGCTCAAGGGCACCGTTCCCGCCATTGCGTCCAAGTCGATGGCGCACCGCCTCATCATCTGCGCCGCACTTGCCAACGGCGAGACGCACGTGACCTGCAACACGACCTGTGCCGATATCGAGGCCACGGTGCGCTGCCTCACAGCGCTGGGCGCCCGCATCGAGACCGTCGAGGATGGCTTCCAGGTCCATCCCACTATGAAGAGTATTGAGTTTGGCCTGCTCAAGGCACTTGCTGGCGGCACGCTCGACTGCGGCGAGAGCGGCTCCACGCTCCGCTTTATGCTGCCCGTCGCCTGCGCGCTGGGGGCAGAGGCAACCTTTGTGGGCCAGGGCCGCCTGGGCGCACGCCCCCTCTCCCCGCTCTCCGACGAGATCATTGCCGCCGGCTGCGACCTGCAGGGTCTGGGCGGTTTTCCGCTCAAGACAAGCGGCCGCATGCGCCCGGGCACCTTTATCCTGCCGGGCAACGTGAGCTCGCAGTACATCTCCGGCCTGCTGCTGGCAGCCCCACTTCTGGCCCAGTCCTCCTGCGTGCAGGTGACCGGCCTTATCGAGAGCCGCCCCTACATCAATCTGACCATCCAGGCCATGAAGGCCTTCGGCGTCGAGGTCAACGTCGAGCGCATCCCCGCCAAGGACGGCCAGCCCGAGATCACGAACTTCCGTGTGAGCAGCGGCTCGTACCGCACGCCCGGCAGCGTGGCCGTCGAAGGCGATTGGTCCAATGCGGCCTTTTGGCTGTGTGCCGGCGCCATCGGCTCCGACCCCATCACCGTGGAAGGCGTGTCGCTGAGCTCTGCACAGGGCGACCGCAACGTGCTTGCCGCGCTTTCGCGCTTTGGCGCTCGCATCGTGCGCTCCACCAACGCCGCCACCGTCCAGTCCGACAAGCTCGCCGGCTTTGAAATGAGCGCGCACGACATTCCGGACCTGGTGCCCGTTATCTCTGCCGTGGCATCGTTGGCGCAAGGCCGCACGTTCATCCGCGATTGCGCCCGCTTGCGCATCAAGGAATCCGACCGTCTGGCCACTACCACCCGCGAGCTCACCGCACTGGGCGCGCAGATACGCATTGCCGGCGACGACCTCATCATCAAGGGCGTCGATGCCTTTACCGGCGCCGAGGTCGATTCGCACAACGACCACCGCATCGCCATGATGGCAGCCATCGCCGCGAGCCGTGCCACCGGCGAGGTCGTGATCCACGGCGCCGAGGCCGTCAACAAGTCCTATCCCGATTTCTTCGACCACTACCGCCTGCTGGGCGGCAAGGTCACGCTCGAGGAGGAATAGCATGTCCTCGACCTTTGGCAACGTTTTGCACTTAAGCATCTTCGGCCAATCGCACTCCCCTGCTATCGGCTGCTCGCTCGACGGTGTCCCCGCGGGCATCGCTGTGGACCAGGAGACGCTGCAGGCCTTTTTGGACCGTCGCGCCCCCGGCCGCGACGAGACCGCAACCAAGCGCCGTGAGGCCGACGCCGCGCATATCATTGCCGGTGTGGTCGACGGACACACCATTGGCGCACCCATCGCCGCGATCATTGAGAACACCAACACACGCTCCAAGGACTATTCCGAGCTGCGCTGCAAACCCCGCCCCGGGCACGCAGACTTTCCGGCGCGCGTGAAGTACCACAACATGCACGACGTCGCCGGCGGTGGGCATTTCTCCGGACGCCTGACGGCCCCCCTATGCATCGCCGGCGGCATCGCGCTGCAGGCGCTCGAGGCCCGTGGCATCAAGGTCATGGCGCACGTCGCGCAGATTGGCGGCATCTCGGACCTACCCATGGACGACATGGTCTATCGCGAGGCCGACCGCAAGGCGATCCTCACGAACGATCTGCCCTGCATCGACGCCGCCGCAGCCGACCGCATGCGCGAGGAGATCCTAGCCGCGCGCGACGAGCTCGACAGTATCGGCGGCATCGTGGAGTGCGGCATCTACGGGCTTCCCGCGGGCATCGGCGACCCCATGTTCGACGGTATCGAGAACCGCATAGCGCAGATCGCGTTTGGCATTCCCGCCGTAAAGGGTGTGGAGTTTGGCATGGGCTTTGCCGTGGCCGCCATGCGCGGCAGCGAGAACAACGATCCGTACCGCGTTGATGACGAGACCGGCGAGATTGCGGTCGAGTCCAATAACGCCGGCGGCATCCTGGGCGGCATTTCCACGGGCGCACCCGTCATGTGGCGGATGGCCGTAAAGCCGACGCCCTCCATCGGTCGCGAGCAACAGACCGTGGACATGGACGCCATGGAAAATGCCGAGCTCTCGGTCCATGGCCGCCACGATCCCTGCATCGTCCCGCGCGCCGTCCCCGTAGCCGAAGCAGCCGCCGCCCTCGCCATCTGGGACGCCCTCCTCGAGGACGCCGCCCAGCTCTAACCCGACTCACCTGGGTTGCCTGCCAACTCAGCCGTTACGTGAAAGGGGCCTCCATGGACCTTGCCGATATTCGCCAGGCCATCGATGGCATCGACACCACGCTCCTCAACAGCTTCGTCGAGCGCATGGACATTGCCACCGAAGTCGCCAAATCCAAGATCGAGATGGGCAAGGCCGTCTTTGACCCCGCCCGTGAGCGCTCCAAGCTCAACAATCTCGCCAGCCGCGCACCCGAGCGCTATGAGGCCCAGACCATCACTCTGTTCCGCCTCCTCATGAGCATGAGCAAGGCCGAGCAGCAGCGCTACATCAACGAGCTCAAGGGCATCACGGTGTCGCAAAAGGCCCGCGCCACGGCCGCAGCCTTTGACACGCCCTTCCCCCAGACGGCTACCGTTGCCTGCCAGGGCGTTGAGGGCGCCTACAGCCAGATCGCCGCGTGCAAGCTCTTCGACGTGCCCGATATCGCCTTCTTTGAGACCTTCGAGGGCGTTATGCGCGCCATACGCGACGGCTTCTGCGAGTTTGGCGTGTTGCCCATCGAAAACTCAACTGCCGGATCGGTCAACGCCGTCTACGACCTGCTCGCGCAGTTCGACTTCCATATCGTGCGCTCGCTGCGCCTCAAGATCGATCACAACTTACTCGTCAAATCCGGCACCAAGCTCGCCGACGTGCGCGAGGTCTACAGCCACGGCCAAGCCATTGCCCAGTGCGCCGGCTTTATCGAGGGCCACGGACTGCATGCCACCAAGTACCCCAACACCGCCATGTCGGCCGAGATGGTCGCCAACTCCGAGCGCACCGATGTCGCCGCCATCGCCTCGCGCAGCTGTGCCGCGCTGTATGGCCTGGAGGTGCTGGAGCCCAACATCCAGGACTCGGACAACAACTACACGCGCTTCGTCGTCATCAGTCGCGAACCGCGCGTCTATCCCGGTGCCAACCGTACCTCGCTCATGATCACCACGGCAAACGAGCCGGGCGCGCTCTATCGCGTACTCGAGCGCTTCTACGCGCTCAACATCAACCTCATCAAGCTCGAGAGCCGCCCCATCCCCGGGCACGACTTTGAGTTTATGTTCTACTTTGACCTGGACTGCCCCTTTGGCAGCAAGGCCCTCGACGACCTGCTCGACTCGATTGACGACGTATGCGAGAGTTTCACCTACTTTGGCAGCTACACGGAGGTGCTCTAGATGACCGATACCGCCGCAACCCGTCCCTACGGCGTTCTGGGTCGCGTGCTGGGCCACAGCTACACCCCGACCATCTACAAGGAGCTCGCAGGGCTTGAGTACGTGCGATTTGAGCGCGAGCCCGAGGATCTCGAGGCCTTTATGACGGGCGATGAATGGGAAGGCACCAACGTGACCATCCCCTACAAGCGTGCCGTCATGGAATACCTGGACGAGCTGAGCCCGCTGGCCGAGCGCATGGGCAACGTCAACACCATCACGCGCCTGCCCGATGGCCGCCTGCGCGGCGACAACACCGACTACTTTGGTTTTCGGTGCCTGGTCGAAGAGCTGGGCGTAGAAGTTGCCGGTAAGAAGGCCCTCGTGCTCGGCGCCACCGGCGGTGCCGGCACTACAGCGAGCATGGTACTCGGCGACCTAGGCGCCGTCGTGGTGCCCGTGGGCCGCACGAGCGACGTCAACTACGGTAACATCGCGCAGCAATCCGATGCCGCGTTGCTCGTCAACTGCACGCCTGCCGGCATGTTCCCCCACTGCCCCGACGCCCCCTGCATGCTCGAGGGACTTGACGCGCTCGAGGGCGTCATCGACATTGTCTACAATCCCGCCCGCACGGGCTTGATGCTCGAGGCTGAGCGCCGCGGCATCCCCTGCATCGGCGGCCTGCTCATGCTTGTTGCACAGGCGGCACAGGCTGTCGAGCGCTACACCGGCAAAGCCACCCCGCGCGAGCGCATCCTGGACGTAACGGAGCGCCTGTCCCGCCGCGAGCAGAACATCGCGCTCATCGGCATGCCGGGCTCGGGCAAGACCCGCGTGGGCGAGCAGATCGCCCAGCTCACGGGCCGCGAGCACATCGACCTCGATCGCGCCCTCGAGGAGCGCCTGGGCACGCCCTGCGCCGACTATATCGTCGAGCGCGGCGAGGCGGCCTTCCGCGAGCAGGAGACGGCGGCGCTAGCCGACATCTCCAAGCGCAGTGGCCTGGTGCTCTCCACCGGCGGCGGCGTGGTCACGCGCGACGAGAACTACCCGCTGCTGCACCAGAACAGCCAGATTGTGATGCTCAACCGCAAGCTCGACGAGCTCGCCCACAAGGGCCGCCCCATCACCGCGCGCGATGGCATCGATAAGCTCGCCGAGCAGCGCATGCCGCGCTACCGCGCCTGGGCCGACTACATCATCGACTCACGCGACTGCGCCACCAACACCGCCCAAGCCCTCCTCGAGACCCTCCCACCCGCTCTCTAACCTAAGCCACCACAAAGGGGACAGACACCTTTGTGGTGGCTTTCCAACCGCAAAGGAAGCAACCATGAAAGCACTCGTCATCAACGGCCCCAACCTCAACATGCTCGGCATTCGCGAGCCGGGCATCTATGGTAGCGACAACTACGACCGCCTGGTCCAGATCTGCCAGGAGGCAGGTGCCGCGCAGGGCTTCGACGAGGTCGAGGTCTTCCAGTCCAACCACGAGGGCAGCATCGTCGACAAGATCCAGGAGGCCTACGGCAAGGTCGACGGCATCGTCATCAACCCGGCAGCCTACACGCACACCAGCGTGGCAATCCTTGACGCCCTCAAGGCCGTCGCCATCCCTGCCGTCGAGGTGCACATCAGCGCCGTAGAGACGCGCGAGGACTTCCGCCAGGTGAGCTATGCACGCCTAGCCTGCTTCGCCACCATCACCGGCGAAGGCCTCCAGGGCTACGCCCACGCGCTGGAGCTGCTGAAAGAGCATCTGGAAAAGTAAAATGCCAACCCCAACAAACAGCAGCGGCTTGCTCGCGCTCGGCTTCAGCAGCATACAAGATGAAAAAGCCCAGACCACCAAGCGGTCCGGGCTTAATAAACGATGGTGCTCCATGGCGGATTCGAACCGTCGACCTTGGGATTAGAAGTCCCCTGCTCTATCCAACTGAGCTAATGGAGCAAATAACCGCACGCCCAAGCAAGCGCAAGCCTGTCGGGCGCAAGTAATTATAACCTAGTTGAACTGCTCGCGATACGCCTTGCAGACCTCATCGACCGGGCCGTCCATGCGAAGGTCACCCTTCTCAATCCAAACGGCACGCTGGCAGATGCGCTCAACCTGCTCCATGGAGTGCGAAACGAACAGAACCGTCACGTCACCGCTCTGGATAAAGTGCTGAATGCGAGCCTCACACTTCTGCTGGAAGAACACATCACCGACGGACAGCGTCTCGTCAACGATCAGAATATCGGGCTCGGTAATCGTCGCGATTGCAAAGGCGATACGCGCCACCATGCCCGAGGAGAAGTTCTTAAGCGGCATATCGACAAAGTTCTGCAGCTCAGCGAACTCGATAATGCCGTCAAAGTTGGCGTCGATGAACTCCTTGGTATAGCCGAGCAGGGCACCGTTCAGATAGATGTTCTCGCGGGCGGTCAGCTCGGGGTCAAAGCCGGCACCAAGCTCAATCAGCGGCGCGATGTTACCGTGCACCTTAACGCTGCCCTCGCTAGGCTCAAGAACGCCAGCGATAATCTTGAGCATCGTAGACTTGCCGGAGCCATTGGTGCCGACCAGACCCACAACCTCGCCGCGATGAATATCAAACGAGATGTGCTTAAGCGCCCTAAACTCCTCAAAGAACAGCTCGTGCTTGGCAAGCTTGATGAAGTACTCCTTGAGGTTGGTCAGCGACTCGGACGCCATGTTAAAGATCATGGTGACGTCGTCGACCTCGACAGCCAGAGGCTGCTCGCTGTAATCAACAACAGATTCAGTCATCACAGCACTCCTTAGATGTAGAGGATGAACTTGCGCTCGGACTTATGGAACACGGTGTAGCCAATAACAAGCGCAAGAACCGCCCAAGCGACGCACATACCAAACGTCATAAGCGAGGGCGTAGTCTGGAACAGGAAGATATCACGCATAAACTGCAGGTAGTTATACATGGGGTTCGCATAGACCAGAATGCGCACGAGATGCGGCATTTGCGCAACGAAGTCGGTCGTCCAGAAGATGGGCGTAATGTAGGTCCAAGCCGTAATGACGACGCTCCACAGATGCATGACATCGTGGAAAAAGACCGTGAGGGCGGAGAGCATCATGCCCAGGCCCATGCAGAAGCACATAAGCAGCAGCAGGCAGACCGGCAGCAGAATCAGGTGCCAAGAAGGCATAACGCGGAACCACAGCATAACGATGGCAACGGCGACCAGCGAGAAGGCAAAGTTAACCAGCGAGAAGAGCACCTTCTGTACTGGGAAGACCCAGCGGTGCACCTTAACCTTCTTGAGCAGCGGGGCAGCACCCACGATCGACGTCAGGGCCTGGTTCGTAGACTCGGACATGACGGCAAAGGTCACGTTACCCACGATCAAGTAGAGCGGGTACATCTCGGGCGTAATCGAGCCATTGCGGCCCTGGCCGAAAATCGTCGAGAACACGATGGCCATGACGATCATCATCAGCAGCGGGTTGAGCACCGACCATGCGACGCCCAGAACGCTACGGCGATACTTGATCTTAAAATCCTTGGTAACCAGCTGACGAAGGATAAACGCGTCCTTCTCAAATTCGTTCTTAGCAAACGTCGCAGGCAGACTGCGAGTTTCTTGTTGCTTTGTCTGATCCGACACGGATGCAACTCCTTTACTCGTAATCGTTGACAAACGAACAGTATAGACCCGACGGCCATGCAAACGATTCGCGCAACAAAAACTGGAGAACTAACCCACATCTTAGGATGCCAGGCCCAAACGGCTATACTTTCTTGGATTGAATGTATAAGGAGCATTAAGTGAATTCTGAATCCATCGCCGTCATCATCCCTTGCTACAACGAAGCGCTCACGATCGGAAAAGTCATCGACGACTTTCACCGCGAGCTTCCGCAGGCGACGGTCTATGTCTATGACAACAACTCGTCGGACGATACCTCACGCATCGCCACCGAGCACGGCGCCACAGTCCGCTTTGAGCCCCGTCAGGGAAAGGGCAACGTGTGCCGCCAGATGTTTCGCGATATCGACGCCGATTGCTACCTGATGGTCGACGGAGACGACACCTACCCCGCCGAGGCGGCCAAAGCCCTCTGCGAGCCCATCCTCAACGGCACGGCCGATATGACCGTAGGCGATCGCCTTTCCAACGGCACCTACGCCGAGGAAAACAAGCGTGCCTTCCACGGCTTTGGCAACAATCTGGTCCGCGCCATGATCAAGTGGATCTATGGTTACAGCTTCGATGACGTCATGACCGGCTACCGCGCCATGAGCCGCCCGTTCGTTAAAACCTTCCCCGTGCTTTCCGAGGGCTTTCAGATCGAAACCGAGCTCTCGATTCACGCCGTCGACCACCGCTGGCGCATCAAAGATGTACCCATCGAGTACCGCGACCGTCCGGAAGGCTCCGAGTCCAAGCTCAATACCGTGAGCGACGGCATTAAAGTCGTTACGATGATCGGCACGCTGTTCAAGGACTACCGCCCGCTGAAGTTCTTCAGTCTGGTTGCGCTTTTATTCGCGATTATCGGCCTGGCTTTGGGCATTCCTATCTTTGTTGAGTACTTTCAGACCGGTCTGGTCCCGCGCTTCCCCACCGCCATGCTCGCCGCCTCGTTTATGTTCCTGTGCGGACTGAGCCTTGCGACCGGATTCATCCTGGATTCTGTGGCAAAGGTTGAGAAAAAGCAGTGGGAGGTCAACGTGTACAGCAAATACGCCTACGATGACCAGCCCGGCCACCCTACTTCCAAGCCAAGCGAGAGGTAAACCACCATGCCGCTCATCTCCATCGTCGTGCCGTGCTACAACGAGCAGGAATCACTTCCGATCTTTCTCAAAGAGCTCGATGGCGTCGTTCGCATCATGACTCAGCAGGACCCCGAGATCTCCTTTGAAGCCGTCCTCATCGACGATGGCTCGGCAGACAAAACGCTTGCCGTCATGAAAGCAGAAGCCGCGGCGGCGCATCCATACGCCATCCGCTGGCACTCTTTCTCGCGTAACTTTGGCAAGGAGGCGGCGCTACTCGCCGGACTCCAGCACGCAAAGGGCGACTATGTCGCCACCATGGACGCCGACATGCAGGACCCGCCCTCGCTCCTACCGCAGATGTACGAGATCTTGCAGACCGAAAACTACGACAACGTCGCCACACGCAGGACCACCCGCGAAGGCGAGCCTCCCATCAGGTCGTTCTGTGCCCGTATGTTCTACAAGATCATCAACCGCATTTCAAAGGCCGACATCGTCGACGGAGCACGCGATTTTAGGCTCATGAAGCGGCTTATGGTCAACGCCATCATCTCCATGGGCGAATACAACCGATTCTCCAAGGGCATTTACGGCTGGGTTGGCTTCAAAACCAAATGGCTCCCCTACGTAAACGTCAACCGCGTGGCCGGCGAGACCAAATGGAGCTTTTGGTCGCTGCTCCTCTATTCCATCGACGGCATCGTCGCTTTTTCCACAGCGCCGCTCTCCCTCGCCGCCCTCACGGGTATCGTTTTCTGTCTCATCGCCATCCTGGGATTTATCGTCATCCTGGTCAAAACGCTTGTTTGGGGCGACCCCGTAGGCGGATGGCCCTCCCTTGCCTGCCTCATAACGCTGTTTGGCGGCATGCAGCTCCTGTGCCTGGGAATCATCGGTGAATACTTGGCAAAAGCCTACTTGGAAACCAAGCGACGTCCCATCTATATCATTCGAGAATCCAACGAGGAATCTGATGACACGGCCCAATAACAGCACGCTCAAGAATGTGGCGTTCTACGCCGCCTGCTTCGCATTTTCCGTCGCACTCTTTGTCGCACTTGCAGCGGCAGGGCATGTCTACCCCTTTGGCGACAAATCGTTTCTCACCAACGATCTCAAATACCAATACATCGACTTCTTTGCGTGGTTTCGCCGCGTCCTTTTAGGCGAGGCAAACCTTCGCTATTCCTTCTCACAGGGACTCGGCATGAACACATGGGGGCTCTATAGCTACTACCTCGCCAGCCCCTTCAACCTGCTCTGTGTGCTGTTTCCCGCAGACAAGCTGACGCTCTTCGTATTTGCCATAACCGCGCTCAAACTGGGCTGCATCCACATCAGCAGCGCTTGGTATGTGCAAAAGCGCTTTGACCTGTCCAAGCCCGCCGCATTCTTGCTATCCCTCTCGTTCACGTTTTGCAGCTGGACCATAAGTAATTTGTGTAATCCGCTCTGGATTGATTGCCTTATCCTGCTACCCATCTGCGCCTTCGGATGCTACGAGCTCATTCGCGAACAAAATATGGTACGCCTCGTTATTGCGATTGCTCTCAATGTCATGTTCTGTTGGTATACGGCCTATATCAACATCCTATTCCTCTGCATCTTCGTATTGGTTGAGTTTGTCGATTACGTCGCTGCAGAAGGATTTAGCTGGATGCTCACGCTCGACCGGGCCCTACGATTTGCAGGGGCTATGATGCTTGGGCTGCTCCTGTCCGCCTGGACCTTTTTGCCGACCATCCTTGCCATGGCAAAAGGCGGCCCCGTGCTGGCACTTGGCCCCTTGCTTAAAACAGGCCTCAAATCGCTCATCAGGGGCTTCATCCCCGGCATGTGGGTGAATAACGGGAACACGCCGCAGTTCTATTGCGGCGTAATCATGATGTTACTTGCAATAAGCCTACTGTTTAACCGCAAGGTTTCGGCCAAGATACGCATCGCAACGTTCGTCGTCACAGCCGTCCTGATCGCTAGCTCCGTTTTGAGCCCGCTCGAGTACATCTGGTGCGGCATGCGCGTTCCCAACGGGTTCTATTCGCGCACAGCCTTTTTGCTGGGCTTCTTTACGATGTGGGCCGCAGGCTATTCGTTGCAGGTGTTCGAGGGCCAGCCCAAATTTCGTCATGTCTATCGACCCGCCGTCGTATTACCAATCCTGACAATCACCGCAATTGAGTTGTTTATCAACGCCCATGTGATGTGGAACCAACTGTACGCAGGCTATTCCGAAGATGCCAACTGTACCTATGTGACTACCGCAACCAACACGATCACAGCCATTCAAGACCAGGATTCTGCGTCATTCTACCGCATCGATCGAACGACCACGCGCACCGATAGCGCCGCCCTCAACGAGGGCTTAGCGCTTGGGTACAACCAGCTGTCGTCCTACTCATCCGCAAATAACCCGCAGGCAATTGCATTGCTCAACTCCCTTGGATACAGCAGCGCCGGCGAGTTTTCGACCCGTTATGCCGAACCCATTCTTGCCGTCGATGCCCTGCTGGGAGTTAAGTACGCCATTGCCGAACACAGCCCCGCAGGATACGTTACGGCAAAGGCAAATCAAACCGACTCCGCAAGCACGGTCTACGAGAATCCCAATGCGCTCAGCGCTGGCATCGCAGCTTCGAGCGGCGTTCAAAACAGCACGTTAGAGGGCAAGAACCCCTTCGAAAAGCAAAATGACCTATACAGCAAAATCCTGGGCCGCGAGGTAGAGCTCTATACCAAAATCGAGGCTACGAACACGGAAAATGGTGAGAACCAAAAGCAATGGAGCGTTACCGTTCCGGCGGAGTCCATCGGATACCTCTACATTAACAAAGATGCGACCGCCGGCAGTTATTGGCCAGTCACCCTTACCATCGACCAGCGAACGATCACAAACGAGGCCTGGAGATTCGACAATAATATCCGCCAGATTGCGGATGCATCGGACACCCCGAGCCAGCATACGGTGTCAATCGGAGTCGCAGAGGGTTATACGGACATGCCCCAAGACAATGAGCCGGTCTTTTACGCCCTCAATCTGGACGTTTTCCAGCAGATTATGAACGAGCTTAAGACGAACGAATTTGTTCCGACGGTTTTTAAGGACGGAAGGATCGAAGGCGAGTATACCGCCAAGTATGACGGCAACCTGCTGCTGAGCGTTCCGTACGATGAGGGCTGGAACATAACGGTAAACGGAACCGCCGCAGAACTAACGCCCGCCGCCGATAAGGGCCTGTCGTCCCTGAACGTGCAGAAAGGCGCGAATAGGATCGTGATGACCTACAAGACTCCGGGCGCCCTTTCTGGGCTTGCAGTGAGTCTGGCGACCACCGTCGCCCTTGTTGCAGCGGGTCTATACGCCAGGCATAAGAAAAGCCGCCGTTAACAAGCGGCGGCTTTTACTCTCGAAAAGTTAATAGCGGCTAGAGCGTCTTGAGGTACTCCCCCAGCTCTTCCTCCCAGTCGGGCATGTTGAACCCGACCGACTCGAGCCTGGAAAGGTCGAGCGCGGAGTGGACCGGGCGCGGGGCGACGGGACCGGCGGCGCTCGCGTAGTAGTCGGCGGTCGATACCGGCAAGACCTTGTCCCCGTTGCCGTTGGCGGCCTCGAAGACGGCACGGGCGATGTCGGCCCAGCTCTTCACGGCGCCGGAGCCGGTGCAATCGTAGGTGCCGTAGGGGGCCTTCGCGTCCAGCACATGGAAGATGGCCTGCGCCATGTCGCGCGTGAAGGTCAGGCGTCCCAGCTGGTCGTCCACGACGGTGACCTGCGCGAGCCCGTCCTCCGGGTCGGCGACGCGGTCGGACAGCCCCTTCATGGTCTTGACGAAGTTGCGGCCCTCGCCGATGACCCAGGAGCTGCGCATGATGTAGTGGCGCGGGCACCCCGCCA